>NZ_JAIVFR010000930.1 GCF_020829685.1 Nostoc sp. CHAB 5715
CGATTACCAATTTATATTACCCAACGCACCTTATCCTTATCCCTATTCCCCAGTAGGGAGGGCATGGTATGACCTGCGGGTGGAGAATATGTATCAAGGATTGGCAGAAAGTCGGCAATTGCTAATAGATTTTTTGCAATCTTTAGAAAGTACCACTGGCGTACCTTTGTCACGCACCATTTTAAGTGGATTTTCTCAAGGCGGGGCAATGACTTTAGATGTCGGCTCAAAATTGCCCCTAGCAGGTTTAGCTGTCATGAGTGGGTATTTACATCCTGATGCAGTAACGGCAGATCAAAAAGGGATTCCGCCGACTTTAATCAGCCACGGGAGATATGATGAAGTTGTGCCTCTGCAAGCTGCTTTGAAGGCACGAGAAACTCTAAAGTCTCTAAAAGTGGCGGTAGAATACCACGAATTTGATATGGGACATGAAATAAATCCACAAACGTTAGATGTGTTACGAAATTTCGTTGTAAATACAATTGCTTAGTCAGGATGCTTAGTCAGGATTACGAATTTTTTATAAATTCTGGTACAAATTCTGACAATTTTCACGAAATTAATGACTTCTAATGAGTAATATATATTGGGAGGCTGCGAAAGAGCGCAACTTAACCCATGCTGAAGGCGAGTGCTGCATAAGGCAGGGGCTAGCATTATGACAACTCTAAGCATTTCCAAGAAAGAAATTGCTGCCATGACTGTGGCAGAAGTAGAAGAACTGGCTACACGTCTGGAGCTAGATAATTATAGTAATGCTTTTGAGGGTTTAAATGATTGGCATTTATTGCGAGCGATCGCATTTCAGCGTCCAGAGTTAGTTGAACCCTATATCTACCTCTTAGACTTGGAACCCTACGATGAAGCGTAGTTGAGGTTAGGAGAGACGCGATTAATCGCGTCTGTTAGGAGAGACGCGATTAATCGCGTCTGTACAGGAGTTGCAAATTAATATTCGTAACTACTTGCTCCTAAGTTACTACTTACTCCTAACTTTTTACCATGACTAATCCAAAGTTGAACAGGGTTCTAATTGCTGTAGGTGGCGGTATCGCCGCCTACAAAATCTGTGCGTTGGTTTCGACGCTGTTTAAAACTGGGGTGGAGGTGCGAGTCATCCTCACCCGTTCGGCGCAAAAATTTATCACGCCTCTGACAATAGCCACTCTATCTCGTCATCCCGCCTACACAGATGATGATTTTTGGCAAGCAACTCACTCTCGTCCTTTGCATATTGAGTTGGGTGAATGGGCAGATGTCATGGTAATTGCCCCCTTAACAGCTAATACATTAGCCAAGTTAGCCTACGGGATGGCGGATAATTTACTCACAAATACCGTGCTGGCTTCTACTTGTCCGGTGCTGTTAGCACCCGCAATGAATACGGATATGTGGGAACAGCTATCAGTGCAGCGAAATTGGCAACAGCTATTGATCGATAGCCGATATCATGGGATGAATACAGCATCAGGTTTATTAGCGTGCGATCGCATCGGTGCTGGGAGATTAGCAGAACCTCCAGAAATATTCGCTCACATCCAATCGTTGTTACACACTCAAGGTAAACGAGATTTAGCTGGTAAACGAGTTTTAATTAGTGCTGGGGGAACGCGGGAGTATCTTGACTCAGTAAGGTTTATCGGCAATCCTTCCACAGGTAAAATGGGATTAGCTTTAGCACAAGCCGCACTTCACCGAGGCGCAAGTGTCACCCTAGTACATGGCCTTGCTAATTGGGATGTACCATTAGGAGTGCAAGCGATTCCTGTTATTAGTGCCGAGCAAATGCAGCACGCCATGCTGGGATATTTACCTAACGCTGATGTAATTGTGATGTCAGCAGCCGTGGCAGATGTGAAGCCAAAAGATTATAGTACAGAGAAATTACCCAAGCGATCGCTCCCCCAAGCCTTACCCCTGGAACCAGTACCGGATATAATCGCCCAATTAGCAAAAATTAAACAGCCGCATCAGAAATTAATTGGTTTTGCTGCACAAACTGGAAATATTGTCAACCCAGCGTTAGAAAAGTTACAGAGTAAAAAATTAGATGCGATTGTTGCCAATCCCATCGATCAGCCTGATAGTGGTTTTGGGAGTGATAATAATCAAGCGATATTTTTAGATAGCCAAGGAAATCAGGTAGCGATCGCACCTTGTTCTAAATTAGAAATGGCCCATCATTTATTTGATTTTGTCATCACTTGGTAAATTTGCCGTAGTTAAGGTGATCTACTTGCATAGGCTGAAATATCAACACGCTTGAGTTAGGGCTGAAGTAGTTGTGAATTAGGTACTGTTTCTAAAAATGGAAATCAAGTACGGTGCATCTCAAAGAATTCTCATTGGTGTACATTCATGACCCCGGCATGACCAATACTGAGTATGCAGCCTTAATACAGTTTTGCGTAAAAGCGTAGCGTTTTTAATGCATCCCGATGCATTGGCATTGTAAGGGGACGCATTAACAATGCGGCCGGCGCATTGGCATTGCAAGGTATTACTAAATTTGATTTGCTACGAATTAATGAAATGCTGTACTTAACATGACATATAAATATCAAGCAGCAATTAAAGATTTAGATGAAATTTGTGAATATATTGCTCGGAGTAACCCAAAAGCAGCCTCTAAGAGGATGTTTGAAAAGCTATATTTGTTACCCAAAGTGTCTAATACCCCCCCTAACCCCCCTTGTAAAGGGGGGGAATAGTCTCTTAAAGCCCCCCTCGCCATGTTTAGTAGCACTGGCTCAATATCTAAAACCCAATCACCGAAACCGCCTTCCGCTCTCGCAGGGCTATTTCGTTCTAGACATAAACCGCCCAGAACTGAAGTTCCTCTCTTATAGTCCAAGTCCACGCTTAGTGGACTAAAAGCCTTTCTTAGTCCACTAAGCGTGGACTTTTGCTATTAGCCTCA
>NZ_JAIVFR010000931.1 GCF_020829685.1 Nostoc sp. CHAB 5715
AATTATGGGCAGATTGGGTCCTGAATCTGATTGCGCTCAAACCCCATAAACGGCTCTATTTTCAGCGTGGTTTCTATGCCCTATCCCTTATGCAGCAACCTTTATAGGTACGTTGTCACCCTGTGAGTTGCAATCAGTTCTTGAGCGACAGACTGAAATGCCAGGTGTGGGATTTGTTGAATGCGTTCGGAAACTGTTGCAGTTACCGCGTTAGTGTCTTCGGGCAACGTTGTGGAAGAAACCAAGTTGGCGTTACTTGATTGAATTGAGCCAAGGGCGATCGCTTCTTCCCAATCTCCAAATTGAGTCGGGTTAACTTCTTCAACAAACTTAACAATTAGCCGTCTGCCTAACAACGCCATGACTTCACCTACTCCGTTTACCAAGTTTCTGCCTCATTGCATCTATAACCTTAGCCACTACAGCATCAGTATCTGAACGAAGCTGCGATAGAGAGTAGATGTTTTCAAAATATTTGGATATTCAGAATAAGAACACTCTTGAGAAAGATTGCCCAAGAGGTAGTTCCCATCACCTCTAAAAACTGTTGTGATACCTACAAACCTTTGTCGCTCAAGGAAGCGACTCCCAGAAAGTTCACAGCTTCCTATCCCAATGACAAGTTCATCGCTAATCGTCAGGTCATGATCTACTGTCCAAGGCAACCCGTTCATTTTGGCGTAGAGAGCAACACTGCGAGCGCCATGTAGTAGTACACAAGTATTACTTTATCCCCTTTCTGAAAGCTTTGTATTCGGAATAGAAACGGCATTAGTGAAGACTATTGAAATATTTATGAGAAAATAAGTCAGGACTTACGCAACTGGCACAAATAGTGGGCAGGGCGCAGCCCTGCCACGCGACAATTTAAATCAAACCAAGCACATAAGAATACTTGGGCGTTTTAGTTGCTGAATTAAATAATTATCAAGCAAGTTATGCTTGATTTGATAAATAGTTTGACCGGTTCTATAGGCTAAATTCTTTAACCTAACCCAAACCAACATTGCACAAGCGATATGATTTCTTTGGAGCCTAGCTTTACGACACTTGCCTTGATTCAATGCCAGTTAGTTGTTTAATCTCCCTGTGAACAGGACTCTATTTTCCAACGAATTTTACACACAAGAGTGTACAACATCCGTGGAACTTTGAGATAAATCGTTAGTTGCGACATAATCCGTTTTGTTGGTAGAAACAGTAACCCGGAATAGTTTCACTTTTTTATTAGCTGGGAACCCTTTAATTTTTATTATTTTACCACACTCTAATTCTTCTTTACTCCATTCTAATAATTCAATACTCAGAATACCTTTTATCTAAAACGCTATCATCAAATATTATGTAACCATTGGCATCAGGCTCAACTACCTCTTTCACGTTATCTCATAGTAAACGAGGTGTTAACTTTTCTCTTTTCAAATAATAGTTAATTGCATCATGGCTAATACTCTCTAAATGCTCTGCTAAATTAGTAATGGTATAATTAATTTGACTACTTAATAAGTATTGGCAGTAATTAAGCTTAGTAAATCTCATTACCGTAAACAAAATTTATCTAATACAACCTCTACCTATTTTCTCATAAATATTTCAATAGTGCCTCCAAGACAGCGACTTCTATCGCGAAGACAAAGCTTTCGGAATCAGATTTAATTAATACTAATGTACTATAAGCTAGCGATCGCATTGTGCCAGTTGCGTAAGTCCTGTAAATGAAAACTGCTGTAACTTAACTTTGTAGTGCGATGGCAAAGTTTAAGTAGAATTGGATAGCACTGACAAACCCAGAACGGAAAAGAGGTGTATACTAATGCTACAATCCATTGAGCGTGTCATCAATAATCTTCTGCCAGCAACAGCGTTAGAAGGAAAATTTGGTCTACCGAAAACATTGGATGAGCAATTAGCACATTACCGCACGCCAGGTATCAGTATTGCAGTTATTAATGATTTTGAAATCGAATGGGCGCGTGGATTTGGGGTGTGTGAGGCCAGAACAACTCGTGAAGTCACAACAAATACATTATTTCAAGCAGGCTCAATCAGCAAACCTGTTTTTGCTTTAGCGGTCATGCGTCTTGCACAAGAAGGTCGTCTCAGTCTTGATGAAGATGTGAATAATTATCTCACCTCATGGCGTGTGCCTGCGATCGCTTCTTGGCAACCGCGAATAACGCTGCGTCAGTTGTTGAGTCATACGGCTGGTTTGACTGTACAAAGCTTTCCTGGCTATCCAACCTCGGCTCCATTACCAACGACGATTCAAGTTCTCAATGGGGAACCTCCAGCCAATACCGAGAAAGTAGAAGTCAATATCATCCCTGGTTTGCATTATCGCTATTCGGGTGGCGGCACAACAGTTGCCCAACAGGTATTGGTTGATTTGCTCAAGCAACCTTTTCCAGAAATCATGCGCGAATTGGCACTCGATCCGTTAGGCATGACAAATAGCACCTACCAACAGCCGCTCCCAAACGATTGGGCAGCAAGGGCAGCAACGGCTCACCCGTTCTCTGGTGTCCCACTTGAAGGCAAGCACCACGTTTATCCTGAGATGGCAGCAGCAGGTTTGTGGACAACGGCATCAGATTTAGCCAAAGTCGGAGTTGAACTCTTGCGAGTATTGCATGGCAAACCTCCTGCCGTGTGGAGTCAAGAGACTATCAAAGAAATGTTACGTCCCCAAGAGACGGAACAAACACAAGGAGCGAATGGATTATTTTTGGGTTTAGGATTTGTGGCTAGTGGAATTGACGATGGTTTCTACTTTTTTCATGGTGGCTGGGATGAAGGGTTTGTAGCGTTGATACGAGTTTACGCACGTATTGGCAAAGGCGCTGTTGTTATGCTCAACTCGAATGAGGGTCATCCGATGCTTGAGGAAGTAATGCGAGCGATCGCGCTTGAGTAT
>NZ_JAIVFR010000932.1 GCF_020829685.1 Nostoc sp. CHAB 5715
GCGTAAAACTGAAAAGAGAGAAGCCATGTCGCTAGATAACAAATCAGAAAAAGAGGGAATATTAGAGGCATTAAACAAAAGCAAATATAGCTTAATTAAAAATGAAGATTCTCTCAATGAAAAGCAAAAAGAAAAATTAAAATCTGTGCAGGAGGTGTCACCAAATCTCGCCAAAATGCACGCACTTAAAGAACAATTCCGAGATATATTTGAAACAACTAAATCTTGGGGGGATAGTATAATAAAACTACTAGATTGGATGTATGATGCGCTTTCATATTTTCCGAAAAGTATAGGTACAATAGTTAGATGGTTTGGGGAAATAGTTGGTTATTTTGACGGCAGAACTACGAGTGGTACTGTAGAAGGAATTAATAATAAGCTCAAGTTAATTAAAAGGCTTGGATATGGCTTTCGTAACTTTAGCAATTTTAGATTACGCAGCTTATTAAACTGGCATTTTACTATTAATTATCCATAAAAGTAACCGAAGAACCATAAATAATTTATCTAGTATTCTCCCCAGCTTATCATCATTGAGGTATTCTGGTTTTACTCCAGCACCAATTAAGTGTTCACAAGCGATTAATTCAAAGAATTTTGGGAACATATATAAAGGCTGTGACATCATACTTAAGCCGTTTAAAATCATTGCCTTTACTACCTGACCCGCACTGACTTTTTCTCCTGGCTCTGACCCTAGTAATTTATTAATTATTTCTACCATCCCAATTGAATCTACTATTCCTGCTACTATCCCTAAATGGTCAATCTTCTGAAATTCAATGTCTTTGGCACTAAACATGGCAACAGAAATTCCACAAAAATATCTGTTGAAATTTTCTCATTTTTCGTAGGGATTCAAAACGTTTTTTTTATCTTTTTATAGTCATTGAGGATAAAGCTTTCAATGATTTTGAACCAATTTTGACATTAAAATAATCTAAGAATTCAAATTTTATATTTAGTCATATTTATTATCAGTATATTGAAGTTAATCATAATAATTCCTATTTAGCTCTAATGAATTATAGTCAATTCTCTCAATCATTAGTTCCTATGTACTAAATATATCCGTTTCTTTGGGGTGTGACAGTTGTGGGTGCGGAATGTAGGTTAGAAGATTCTGATCCCATGCGCCAAAATGTTTGCTATCACTGGCGCAGGTAGTAGTTCCTTCTCCCCAAATATGAGGTAAGCGAATAGAGAAGATAGCATTAATAACATCACCAATTGCACTTGTTCTAGCCACAGGCTGCACCTGATGACACGAACCTTCTATTTTCGCCTACTTATAAATTTTCTACCCACCTCCTCTAGACGTACTGCTTAACCCAACATCTATCGAAGATCGATTCATAGATACGGTTATTGACTCTAAGAAAACCCTGCTGCTTGACCGCTATCCCCGACAAGAGCAATTCCCTTTCTTCTGGACTGTCGGCGGCGACAACTTCTTCCTGATGCAAGATTTGTCGGTAGAGTTCTAGTAGCCGAACAGATTGTTTACTCCTGAGGAGGCGATCGCGAATGGTTCTCAAATGTTCTGGTTCATCCTGTGATTCCCAATTCTCGATCACCAACCTCCGCACCAAATTTTCTATCCATTCAGTTTCTCTGTTGGTAGGGATAGGTGATGAAGCACTGCGGATAAGTTTACAGAGCTTTTGAGTCAAAAAAGGCTGGCCGCTAGTCCAGGATAAAACTTCTTTGAGAACGGTTTGAGGATTGCTTACTTTGTCAGTCAATCCTTGAAGTAAAGGTTGGGCTTCATGCTCTTTAAAGCCCTCCAGTTGAATCGCCTGACCGATGTTGAATGGGGTTGTCTGATAGTCAGTCATTAAATTGCAAGGGGTGGCAACTCCAAAAAGAGCAAAGGTTAAACGTCGATACTTTGGATTAATGCTGCGCTGATTATAGCAGGAGCGAATCAGAGCAAAAAAGTCATTAACTGGGAATTTCAAACTCAATAAGCTATCAATTTCATCGATAAAAATTATCAGATTTTTAGGAATAGTGTCATCTTTTTGAGTGATTTCAAATAGCAAAACTTCTTCAATAAATTGACTCAACCTTTGAACCGGAGAAATATCCCCTTGCTCTTGCCACCAAGTTTTTAGATTAACCTTTCTTAGCAAACCAAAACTTCGCCATAGCTCTACTGTCAATCCCTTATACCATTGCTCGGGCGTGACGTTTTCGCTGCCAATGCGGGTCAGATCGATCGCCCCGCAGCTAAATCCCTGATGGTTCAGATGGTGCATCATGTGTACCATCAGGCTTGATTTACCCATCTGTCGAGGATTGAGAATGTAACAAAACTCCCCGTGCTTCAATGCCTTGTAGAGATAACGGTCTGCGGAACGCACTACATAAGTAGGAGCATCCATTGGCAAACTTCCCCCCACTTGATAGTCAAAAGTAGAGGCTTGTTCAGCACTTTTGAGTAACTCGTTTTCAAAAATAAGTTCCGCTTGAGTCGCTTGGAGAACCTCTAACGTTTGTGACAGTTCTTGAGTGCGCTCGACGACTTTTTGTTGTAAAGTCCGACTGTAATCGGCTAACTCATCTTTTGCCTGCTGTAGGGCAACATTTTTAAATTTTAGTTCGCGGGTAAATTGAATTCGTTCTGCTTCTGACCTTTTCCGTTCGGTAATATCTTGAAAAGCAGCTATAGCATAAGCAATTTGAACCTTCTCATCAAAAACTGGAGTTGCCCGCACTTCCAAGGGAATAATCTTGTCCCCTTGATGAATATCCATATCATCAACCGTCACGCTCTCACCATTCAAGGCTCGAACAATGGGCTGATTCTCGGTTGGATATACCTGCTGTGTTCCTGCTGAATAGATTTGATAAACTTCGTTCAATCGAGCGACTGTTGTTTCAGTTACAATCCCCTTGCCCAGAAT
>NZ_JAIVFR010000933.1 GCF_020829685.1 Nostoc sp. CHAB 5715
GGGTATAGGTGAATTAGTTGGTTTGATTCTGGCACTAGTAATAATTTGGTTTACCAGGGACGAACAAAAAACCTAATTAACCTTTCAAAATCAAGGGAATTACTCATTTTAGTCGCATTATTGCCAGGGAGCAGGTATGAGTGCAGCATTTGACTTTTTGGTTAACACGGCAGGTGGTTTGTTGATGAACCTGGGTGTTTCTGGGATGGTGGGACAATTATTGGGAGTGGGAGCGACCCTTGCCTTGCATCCTCTGTTGCTACTTACTGGGATAGTTGTGGGTGGTGCGGGAATTGCGATCGCGCGAGAGTTAAACAAGCGCCCTCAGTTGCAGTTGGTTGTTGATAATACATGAGGGGTAAATTATGTTTACTCCTACACCTGTGCGAAATAAACAGCCAAGTCGCAGAAAGAAAAAGGTAAATGTTACCCTGTGGACGGTTTGTTCAACTGTTAGTGCGCTGTCTGTTATTGGGGCGGTTGCATTGGTGGTTGGATGGAAGCAACAGGTTCCAGGTAATCAAATATCGGAGGTACAGCAAGTAAAGGCGCAAGTTTCCCAAATTCGGGAAGTGTACTTAGAAAAGCTTTCCCGTACTGACTACAATATAGACCATCTTTCCAGTTACTCCTCAGTCGAGGGTGCGCCTACTCTTACAGGCTGGCGACAGTTGGCGGCGGCATTATGGGGACAGCAATTGCGGGGTGAAATATCCAGAATGCAGGCTAATGAGAAATCTGGATTTTACCGCCTTCACTATATGCCGGCACTGGAGATAGTTAAATTCAACTCGCTGGATGTTTTACTAGAAGCGGCTTCTGGAAATAATACTTTTTACTGGGGGTATCGCAAAACCGATGGTACGAAAGTTGAGGAGAAGATATCAACCGGGGCTGCTGCTGTTTTGATTTTGGGTAAATTAGTGCAAAACCAACTTGGAATGTTATCTCCAGAAGAGTTTTACGCCCAACTTCAGGATGAAGATTTCTGGGAAGATACTAACTCCCAGGTAAATGATAAACCTGCCAGCTAGTTACTTAATTTGAGGTCATATTATGAGCAGAAATCAGCGCCGCAACTTTGATGTTGATTATTCTGAAGGTGGATCAGTTGTGCCTGCAAACCGCTTGCAAAACATGTTGCAGCAGGTACAGCAACAAGGAGGAATGGTAAATCAGCAACCTAACATTTCTCCCATGACTACTTATGAGACTCAGCCAGTAGAAGTTAGGTATATCAATGCACCTACTTCCTATAAGCCGAGGGTTCCTCAGATAGAGATTCCCTACATTGAGATTTGGAAAGCACATCGGTTGCACCCGCAAAACCCCTGGAGATTTGGCTGGTATCCAGTATATTTTTTATCTGATGTAATTAAATCTCCTGTGGGTGTAGCTGGTGTGGGAGTGTGGTTGTTAATAATGCTGTTGAATTTTTTCCTAAATGGTAGTTATACCGGGCCGGGGTATGCGTCTGGGAAGAAGATTGAAGTTGTACCCAAGGAAGTTCCTTCTTTTGCCCTGCCTGTGGTTAAGCAGTTGGAATAATGACGGTAAAGGCAATTTTTTGGTTCGTACTGCTGGTATGGATTGCAGATATTTTACAACCGGGATATTTGCAGTTTGATAGCTGGCGTAATGCTGTGGCATTGGTACAAAAGCTTCAGTTTTCATCGTCGGCTGTTGTACCCACTGCTGCACCTGGCGTGAATATATCTTCTACTCCTGTTTCTACACGTTACTCCCCGCAAGTAAGGGAACCTGCAACATCCGGGGATGACCTAAATTCTCCTGATTGCCGTGTGGCTAGGAATGACTTTGAGGAAGTATTGAGTACTGCAAGGATTGGTTGTTGGCGGGTTTCTCCTGCTAATGCAAAAAGGCGTTGAGGCAATGCGAATAATCTTTGAAACTGACGGTGACAAGGAGGTTAGGAATTCAACTGTAACTAGTTTGGATGAGACGGTCGATACTAGTTCGAGTGCAAATTGGAGATATGCGATCGCAACCTCAGTTGTAATTGCAGCTATGGTCATTCCCCAGGTTTCTGGATGGATTGAATCTCAACTGTTAGTTAAATCTCTCCAAGGTCTAATATTACCAAAAACTATTCGTAGTAATCAGGTTTTAAATAACGGTCGAATTGCCTTTCCTACTGCGGCTGGTACTCCTGTAACTAGTGAGTTTGGTTGGCGGACACACCCAATTACAGGCGATCGCAAGTTTCACAGGGGGATTGATTTTGGTGCAGCCAAGGGTACGCCAATTTATGCAGTTGATGCTGGTCGAGTAGTTTTTGCAGGCGACAAGGGTGGTTATGGCAAAGCGGCTGTTATTCAGCATCAGGGAAGTTTATCTACTCTGTACGGTCATGCCAGTCAGCTGTATGTACAGCAAGGACAACAAGTTGTGCGTGGGCAGATGATTGCAGCAGTAGGTAGTACGGGCTTTTCAACGGGGCCGCATTTGCATTTTGAAGTTCGCTCTTATGGTGTAGCGCAGAACCCCCGTCCTTATTTACACAAGTATTTAGCTAACCGTTGAAGGTTATTTAGCTATTGGCAAAAGAAATGCAAATTGTACCGATTTTTATATCAGGTGTAGTTGGTGCAGCCTGCTCTGTTGCATTTTCTTATGGAGTAGCTTCACTGCCATGTGGATTGGTATCAAAGGGTGCGGATACTATTTGTCAGGCCCGTAGTTTTACTAAGGCACTTGATAGTTGGAAATTTGGTTTTATTGTTGGTGGTTTGGTTGGGTTTATTTTGAGTCCTCGCCATCAATTTATATCCCGTTTTAAACCCATTCATCTGTCAACTGCTTCCTTAATTACTTTGGGCATTTATTTTTCAATTTCTCAAAGTACTGGTGTTTCTTCAGCATCATTAAATACTTTAAGAGGAAGA
>NZ_JAIVFR010000934.1 GCF_020829685.1 Nostoc sp. CHAB 5715
AAAAAAAGCAATCAGTGAACAAATTAATCTCAACCTGGATTTGCAAATCGATCCCAGGCGCGATCGCTTTACCGCCGATGGAGAACGAGTAGAACAAATTCTCTGGAATCTGTTAACTAATGCGATTAAATTTACCCCCGAAAGTGGCAGCGTTACCTTACGTCTTTGGATGGAAGATGATACGGCTATTTTTCAAGTGGAAGATACTGGGATTGGCATTCCTGATGAACAATTACCATTATTGTTTGAGAAATTTCAGCAACTCGATACACCCTATCGCCGCCGCTACGAAGGTACTGGACTTGGACTGGCTTTAACTAAACAACTTGTGGAACTCCATCGGGGACGAATTGAAGTAGAATCCACTGTAAGTATTGGCTCAATTTTTACTGTATGGATACCAACTCAGGCGATGAGAGTGATGAGTTAGGAGTTAGGAGTCTTACTCCCCTTCCCTTGCTCTTAAGGGGTTGGGGGTTAGGTGTGTATTGGACTCAACTGCAAACCGCTATATTAGCTAACCAAAGCACTGAATTTTTTATCGTAAGTTCAAGGGTTTAAGATCCCTACATCTATATGTAGCAGCAGTTTCAGTCGGGGTTTAAATCCCCGTACTTCGGCTACGCGAAGTTTCCGTCTGAAATGTCTAAAATGTTTGAATACAACGACTTGCTCAGTACAAGTTTTGAATACTTCGGCTACGCCCTTACTTCGACGCCGCTCAGTACAAGTCGGCTCCCTTCGACTACGCTCAGGGCAAGCCGCTCAGGACAAGCTCAGTACAAGTTTTGAATTGTTAATTTGAGGCTAGGCTAATAAGCATTTTTTCAAAAATTCTCAACACAAGCTCCTCTCCATTATCTCTAGTGAAAATACTATAATTTGGGTGAGAATTGACTTCAATCAACCAATATTGGTTATCTCGATCTAAGACTATATCTAAACCACCATAATCAAGGTCTAACTCTTCAAAAACTGGTTTAGCAAAATTAGCAATCTCTGACAATATTTGTGGATCGTTAATATACTTTGCTTTTGCACCATCCCAGTGCAAAGGACTGAGATTACCTGTAAATTTTGCATCAGTTATATCTTTTTGATAAAGCAAAACTAACTCTCTATTTAAGAAAACCGCTCTATATTCAGATTTAATGTGAATAAATTCTTGAGCGATCGCAACGTAATCATACTTGTGATTAATATTAAAAATCTCTTTTACAGCAGTTTCAATTTCATCTGTATTCTGGCATAAAAAAACATTATGTCCACCAGAGCCAGAATTCCTTTTCACAATCACTGGTGTTTCAAATTTTTCTTTAATCTCTAATACGATATCTTGAATACTTGGAAATTTTAAATAAATTTTATATTGAATGTCACAAAAAGGAGAAAGAAAACCTACTGTTCGAGGAAGTTTAACTTTTTGCTTTAAAATATGGTAAGTGTATTCCTTGTCTTTTATGATTTTCGCTACTGCTTGATTAATTAACGGAGTGCTATAGTTACAAAAATAATGCTGTTTATTATTGAGTTGAATTTTTATTAAGTTTTCAGCAGGTTGAAAAATTTCATAGCTGATATTTAAGTTTTTACAAGCTTGGAGCAATAGCGAAACATTATCTAACATAAATACTTGAAGTGAAATGTCCTAAAAAAGTGTTTACATGAATTCAGAACATCTATATATTTGGCTGAAATTGATGAATATCAACTCAGCTTTTCTATGATGTGCTGAAATTATCTTTTGTTTAAGCTTTTGATAAAAGCCATTCTGTAGAATACACCTATTTGCTAGATAACGCAACAGTTTTTCGGTAAGTTTACAGTGGAGAATAATGTTTTAGAAACACATCTTATTCTTGATCTAAAAACGTGAATGATTTATATTTTTCGCAATATA
The DNA here is from genome assembly GCF_020829685.1 of Nostoc sp. CHAB 5715. Taxonomy (GTDB): domain Bacteria; phylum Cyanobacteriota; class Cyanobacteriia; order Cyanobacteriales; family Nostocaceae; genus Nostoc. The sequence continues at coordinate 1,901 of NZ_JAIVFR010000934.1, forward strand.
TGATTTTTAGAGCGTTGCATAAACAAGGGATGAAATTTAGGCATTGAAGACTAAAAAATTTCATTCCCTCTGTGTAAGACAAATTATCCTAAAAATATGCAGTGCTAATTTTTAACAAAGTTTGGGGGTTAAAGTAAAGAGCAATTATCAAGCAGCGCGAATGGAAGCCTAAATCTAAATCCCCGTCACAAAACGTAATTGCGAACTTGTACTGCCCTTCTCTACGAGAGGCTGCGCCAACGACTACGCTCAGGAACCGCGACTTGTGCCGAGCGAAGCCGAGGTAAGCCGAAGTATTGCAAATTGGCTTAACTTGCTGTTTGCCGTTTAAAAATTACTATCTCAGTACCAACAACTGGGTTACGCGCTATCAACCTATTTTGGGAGTCGATAATTTCTAAATGGGTAAAATCAAGTTCTTGAGAGCGTTGTAATATCTTTGCAGCTAATTTGTCCTGCTGAGATTCTTTGAGAGTGTACCAATCGTCACTAATTTTGACCGTAAGATTGCTGGTGCGGAAGTTGGCTTGAATTGACTTTATCAGACCAGAGGCAATGCGATCGCTAATTTCGGCTACCTGATTTTCAATAGCCGCAATCAAGGCTTGTTCTGGTGTTAATTCTATGGCTGGCGTTGGCGTGGGAATTGGTTCGGGTTCCGGCGTTGGTGGTGGCGGAGTTTCTACTTCTGGCGGCGGCGTAATTTCCTCTGGTGGCTGTGGCGGTTGTGGTTCGGGTACAACTGACTCAGGTGGAGTAGTTATCGTTGGTGTCGGTGTTGGTGCAGGAACCTCTTCAACGGGTGGAACTGTTGCTACTTCAGTAGGTTTACCAGTAAAGACACTCGCAGTTGTCCAAACGATAATTACAGCAATTCCAGTAACAATTCCCGTCAAAGCTGTATCTGATAACTTTGTTGACAAATTTGATGGTAAAAACAAGCGGATTGTCCTTAACAGTCCACTCCACCACAATTGAAACTGTTGGAAAAAACTGAGTTTTTCC
>NZ_JAIVFR010000935.1 GCF_020829685.1 Nostoc sp. CHAB 5715
GAATTTCGAGTTTATTACCAACCGATTGTTTCGCTCACCAAAGGCTCTATTTTAGGTTTTGAGGCTCTGTTGCGCTGGCAGCATCCAGAACGTGGTTTGCTTAATCCAGCAGATTTTATTTCCCTGGCAGAAGAAACTGGACTAATTTTCTCGATTGGCAACTGGGTGTTGCATGAAGCCTGTAGCCAAATGCAAGCTTGGCGGATGTCCGATCATTCCAACTTCCTAGAAAAAATCAGTGTCAATCTCTCCCTCAAGCAATTTTCCCAGCGGGATTTGATTGAGCAGATTGGGCAAATTTTGCACTCAACTGGTATTGATGCTGGCACTCTAGTGCTAGAGATTACTGAAAGCGTAATTGTGGAAAATGGCGGTAAAGCAACTGCCGCACTTTTACAACTTAGAGAGATGGGCATTGAGTTATCAATTGATGACTTTGGTACGGGTTACTCCTCATTAAGTCGTCTTTATAACTTTCCGATTAGTGTGTTGAAGATTGACCGTTCTTTCATCAGCTTGATGAGCGCTAATAGTAAGAACTTAGAAATTATTGAGATAATTATCACACTGGCACACAAACTGGGTGTGGATGTGCTAGCCGAAGGAGTAGAGACAAAAGAGCAATTAGCACTTTTAAGAAAGTTGAACTGTGAATATGCTCAGGGAAATTTTTTCTCTGTTCCATTAAATAGTTCAGCAGCCGAAGCATTAATTATGACAAATCCTCGGTGGTAAGGGTTATTTAAAAATAATTCGTAATTCTAATTAAAGACAGTTTCAAACGGGAATTTAGCGCAAAACCAAAGCAAAGGTTTGCTGCAATCTAGTTTTGTAAAAGAGACTCCGGCTGAAACAAAGCCACTTATAGACGAATACGAGTGCGTCTTTGCAGGAGAGGGAGAACTGAACTACCCCGTAAAATTGGTCATTGCTCTCGTTATTCTAGTTACCAGCGATCGCCTAACGTTAACAAGCTCTCTCGTTTTTCCTTTATCCCTTTTGTTCAATGCCTGTCAACTTTCGCTAAATTGGAAAAAGGTAAACTTAAGGGAATTTTAAATGTCAGCACAATTGTTACTGGTGGATGATGAACCAGGGATACGGGAAGCCGTGAAGGACTATTTGCAAGAGAGCGGTTTCAGCGTTCAAGTCGCCAGTAACGCCCTTGAAGGTTGGGAATGGATGCAGATGAATACACCTGACTTAGTGATTTCTGATGTCATGATGCCTCAGGTGGATGGCTATCAGTTTTTGAAGCAACTGCGAGAAGACCCTCGCTTTCAAGCGCTGCCGGTAGTATTTTTAACTGCTAAAGGCATGACAGGCGATCGCATCCAAGGGTATCATGCTGGTGTCGATGCCTATCTACCCAAACCCTTCGATCCAGATGAGTTAGTGGCTATAGTCGAAAATTTGCTAGCCCGCCGTGCCGCTAAGGCTTCAACTACCGGAGATGACGTCGAAACCCCTGATATTGCTGAACTAGCCAATCAGATTGCCCAAATTAAGGCATTGTTAACTCAAAGAAATGCCATTTCTCAATCGCCAGCCCCTTTCAAAATTGATTTGACTCCTAGAGAACAAAGTGTTTTAAACTTGGTCGCTGAAGGGTTGATGAACAAAGAAATCGCCCGTCGCTTAGAAACTAGCGTCCGCAATGTAGAAAAATACGTCAGCCGTTTGTTTAGTAAAACTGGCACCAATAGCCGTACAGAGTTAGTTCGTTTCGCCCTAGAACACGGCCTTGCTAAATAGACACTTTTTGAATTGGGCATTGGGCATTGGGCATTGGCAAACAGGAGGCAGTTCTTGCTGGAGGCAGAAATTCTTGAATTTTGAATTTTGTTAGCGCAGCGTTAGCGAGTCCGCGAGCGTCATTTTGAATTTTGAATTGATTTCTCCCCCTGCCCCCTACTCCTGGGTAATTGGTAATAGGTAAGTGGCTGCTAAACCATCACCTATTACCAGTAATAGATAAAACATAAGTATTTCAGTAAATCAGGCACTTAGTTAAAGTAAAAAGCTAAAAGGAAAGTTATTTATTTTCACTTTGGCCTTTTAGGTTTTCATTGAATTCGCGTCTGTTGTCCAATTCCCCATCTGTAAAGACACAGGGTTTTCTTGTTCCTGCAATGTTTTGATAAAAACTTGGTAAAATGCACCCGGCTGAATTTGCTCTTAGATTCTACCAGTACCCTTTGCTACAAAGTTTTTAATAGAGGAAACTGTTCCTGGGACTCTGTGCTGCTAAATAAGACTTTCACAAAGTAGAAATCACAATATTTTATGAATTCTACTTGCTGCTTAGTTTTTATTGCAACGGGGCCATGCGATCAACATTTGATTTGATGCCCAATTCATGTTTGTTCACTACTTAAATTACACCTTTAAGTTGGGGGATTTTCAGCAGCATTACGCAAGCGCATCAGCTGGCGTCGCATTTGAGATGAGGCTTTGAACTCGGACACTTCCTGCGCTTTAACGGATGCTTGCAGTGTCTCTAGAAAGTCGTCAGAACCTTCGGTCAAGGCATCAAGTAATACCTGTAACAGTTCTTCGCGATCGCCCAATAGACTTTTTTCCTCAATCAACCGAAATTTGAGATGGATTTCGCACTCATAAACACCTACTTCGAGATTATTTATCTGGCGTGGTAATGCTTTGGAGTTCATAGCGTATTGAGATTCCTTTACTTGGTGGTCATGAGGGTAAGGAGGTAGATGTCCAGCAAAATTCTTTATATCTTCTTTGAATCCAAAGTGCTTGAATTAAGAATTTTGGTTCTTCAGTTCATTTTATGGAACAGAATAATAAATAAAACCTAAAGATAGGCTAGATTTATTGCTGTGACTGGGTTTTAAGTTTTTGAGCCTTTCTATAAAACTGCGATTTTAATGCTCTA
>NZ_JAIVFR010000936.1 GCF_020829685.1 Nostoc sp. CHAB 5715
ATAAATGCCCCAATATCGAGTATAGAGAGGCCGCTGCAAAATTTCTTGAAGAGACTCCCTTAGACAAAATGCTGGAGTTGGCACAAGAACGCTTGCGTAAAAAAATGACGGAACCGCCAAAATGGGTTTTTCCTGAAGATCCATAGCATTCGCGCCAACAGGCTCAAGGAAAATAGCGCAAAGGTTAAATAGTATCTGGATCTATATTTAATTCTCGCAGTTTTGTTGCCAAGCGATCGCTACGTTGCTTCTGTTGTTGTGCAACTTCTTCCGGTGTCGGAACTAGTTCTCCTTTAGGCGTAAAAAAGCGTAACTTTTCTTGAAAAACCCCTAAATATAAACCTAGCTGTTGACTCCACAACCAGCCTTGGGGATTGGGTTCCAGTGGTTGATATTCACCATCAAGCAAATGAAACCCTGTAAATTCTAAAGTTTCTGGGTCAAACCAGAAGTAATCTGGTGTGCGAAAGATATCTTGGTAAATTTGTTTTTTTAGGCCCTTGTCGGTATCGCCTGTGCTATCTGAGAGAATTTCTATAATTAGATTGGGATATTTGCCATCTTCTTCCCAAACAACCCAGCTTTTACGGAGTTTGCGTTCAGTCCCTAGTACTACAAAAAAATCTGGCCCTCGGAAGTTTTCTGATTTGCGCTGACGTGGACTGTAGTAGATGGTGAGATTACCCGATGCATAAAAGTCATTACGATTTTGCCACAGCCACTCTAAGCACTGAATCAGCAGTGTCATTTGTAGCCGATGTAAGTCAGTTTCCAAAGGCGGTTCGTCACTATATAAATCCCCTGGCGGAAATATAACATCTTTTGGGGTTGCTAAATCTTGGGCTACAGACATGGCGGCAAGTGTCTCAGTGCTATAAGTTTAGCGTAGCAGTGAGAAGCGTAGACGCTATCTATAAAAAGCGTTCGATGATGATCTCGTCCACATACGTTCCTTTGATTTTAGCCTGTCTTTGCGCCGTCCCAATTATGTGAAAACCACGTTGGAGATAGCTAGCTAACGCCCCTGCGTTATCGGCGCGAACATAGGTTAATATCTTTTCATATCCTTTGGTGCGAGCAGTCTCAAAAGTAGCCTCGAATAGACTCTTACCAATACCTTGTCGTCGGTACAAAAGATCCACGTATGTTCCGATGATTCCCACGTGGTCAAACGCATGTGTAAAGGACGCAAATGGTTCCATACTTTGAAACCCAACAACCGTCAGCTCTGGAAAACGCACAGCGACATGGAACACCCCACGCTGGGGAAAATTCAATATATACTCCCGTTCGGCATCAACTGTGAGCGGTGTATCAAACGCGGTGTACACACCAGCTTCGATAATGGGGTTTAAAATGCTAACAATCGCCCCAGCATCATTCGGTTGTGCTTCTCGAACCAACAGCTTCATTTCCTGTTTTCTCTAAATGTGATTGGTTTTGCTGGCATTTACAAAATTGACGCATAACACTAACTTCATTGAAAGTCGGCGGGAAACTCCATCCCGCAAGTGGCGTGGAGAGGGATAGCCGCCCCCCGACTTGGGGCATTGGGCATTGGGGAGGCAGTGCGGTCTTGGGGTTTCCCCAAGTGGAGCAACTGCCGTCATTGGTGACTCTTCCCCATGCCCCATGCCCTATTCCCCATGCCCAAAAACTCCACCCACAAGGGGATGGAGTTTTTTATTTTTAAATATCTAACCCAACAACCATTAACTCAGGCGGATGCTCAACAATGAACTGATAATATATCTCTCGTCGCTCTTGGGGTGGAATAGTTAAAATCCATTCCAAAATCCCCATTTCACCAAGTTGAATTTGCGGGTTGCTGCGGCTCAGACGCACTTTAATTTGCTCGTTGCGGCTAACTGGTAATTGTTCAGTTAGTTTCAGATTTACTTCTTTGTCTAGTAAGTTAGTAATAAACAATCGATAGCTATAAGTAATCCGGCGCTGGTTGCTAATCAATCTTTTGTCTACCTGACGTTCAACTAAATCGCGCTCAATTTTTAAACCTTCATCAATCCCTAAGTTCAGTTTGAATTCTTGTCCTGGTGCAATATTTTCTAACTGAGTTGTTCCTATAAAAACATTGTCGCGGAAAATATTCGCTTTGCCTGGTAACAGAGTTGCACCGTTGGGACTATTTTTTACATTGGCTTGCAAATAAGCAAAACTTACCAAGCGCGGCATTGCCACATAATCGAAGCTACAAGGATAATCATCATTGAAAATTGTCGTTTTATGAGGTGCGCTATCACTGGGAATGTTACCACCACCATTCAATTTAAAGGTAACTACACTCCCTTCTTTGGATACTTCTGCTGTAACGGTTTCTGCTGGAATCAGACTATCCTCTGCAACTTCATCTTCTTCTTGCCAATCTGCTCTAGCAGCAGAAGCAGACGGTTCTGCTATAGGAGGTAGCAGTGGTGGCTGGGCAGAAAATCGTCGTTGTCGTAACATTTGTGGACGTGGAGCATCAATATACCAGGGTTCAAGTTTGGGTGGGAGTGTACCTAATCCCGGTTTAGCGGTAGAAAGGGTGAGATTTGCACCAATCCAATTTTCGCCACTACTTTGAGTGATTTCTGCAAGGTAGCTCAGATGGACAATATCGCTGGTGGTGCTAAAGCGCAAGTCATATAACGGAGTCCAACTGGCGCGATTTATTAGGTAGGAAAGCTCTAGCTCAAACTCGCCTTCACCTGCAACTTCAACTCCTACAACTAAGCTAAAACTCTCTTTAGGATGGGGTGTTTGGAGAATTGCTTGTAAAACTTCTATTTGTCCCTGCTTAACGGCGAGTTTCAACGCAGTATCATCATCTTTATCTGCGATATCCACCTTTGCACCAGCAGCCAATAAGACTCGCACTACATCGA
>NZ_JAIVFR010000937.1 GCF_020829685.1 Nostoc sp. CHAB 5715
AACACAAGCACATTTGAGAAATAGAGAATTACCAATGCTGAATCATGCTCGATCGCGCCACGTATACATGAGAAAATCAGGTAATACAATCGCAATACAAGCGATGAGGCCAGGGAAGGAAAAAAGATGTCAGAGAATTTAAGAAGCCAAATTGTAACGCAAGGGGTGCAGCGATCGCCTAATCGAGCTATGCTGCGGGCAGTTGGTTTTAAAGATGAAGATTTCAATAAAGCCATTGTGGGTATTGCCAACGGTTACAGTACGATCACTCCCTGTAATATGGGGATAAATCAACTGGCGCTCATAGCAGAGGCTGGTATAAAATCTGCCGGGGCAATGCCGCAAGTGTTCGGCACAATTACCATTAGCGATGGGATTTCGATGGGAACTGAAGGGATGAAATATTCCCTAGTGTCGCGGGAAGTCATTGCCGATTCCATTGAAACCGCCTGTACTGGACAAAGTATGGATGGTGTGCTGGCGATTGGCGGTTGTGATAAAAATATGCCCGGGGCAATGCTGGCGATCGCCCGGATGAATATCCCTGCTATCTTTGTTTACGGTGGCACAATTAAACCCGGTCACTACAACGGGCGCGATTTAACTGTTGTCAGTTCTTTTGAAGCTGTTGGTCAATACAGTGCTGGAAAAATTGACGACAAGGAATTATTAGAAGTTGAAAGTCGGGCTTGTCCTGGTGCTGGTTCCTGTGGGGGAATGTTCACGGCTAACACCATGTCTTCAGCATTTGAAGCGCTGGGGATGAGTTTGCCCTATTCTTCGACAATGGCAGCCGAAGATGCCGAAAAAGCCGACAGTACGGAAAAATCAGCTTTTGTATTAGTCGAAGCTATCCGCAAACAAATCTTGCCCCGCCAAATTATCACCCGCAAATCTATAGAGAATGCCATCTCTGTGATTATGGCAGTGGGTGGTTCAACCAATGCGGTGTTGCATTTCTTAGCGATCGCCCGCGCCGCTAATGTAGAGTTAACGCTAGATGACTTTGAAACTATCCGCGCCCGTGTTCCCGTTTTGTGTGATTTAAAACCAAGCGGTAAATATGTAGCTACAGATTTGCACAAAGCTGGTGGCATTCCCCAAGTCATGAAAATGCTACTTGTGCATGACTTATTACATGGTGATAGCCTCACTATCACTGGTCAAACGATTGCAGAGATATTGGCAGATATACCAGAAGAACCATCCGCCAATCAAGATGTGATTCGGACTTGGAATAACCCGATGTATTCCCAAGGACACTTAGCTATTCTCAGAGGTAATTTGGCAACAGAAGGGGCTGTAGCTAAAATTACCGGGGTGAAAAAACCAGTAATTACCGGCCCCGCACGCGTATTTGAATCGGAAGAAGCCTCTTTAGATGCAATTTTGGCCGGTAAGATTCAAGCTGGTGATATTCTAGTCATCCGTTACGAAGGGCCAAAGGGCGGGCCTGGGATGCGCGAAATGTTGGCTCCCACCTCAGCAATTATCGGTGCTGGTTTGGGCGATGCGGTGGGATTAATTACCGACGGACGCTTTTCTGGCGGTACTTACGGTATGGTGGTTGGTCATGTTGCTCCAGAAGCAGCAGTTGGTGGTGCGATCGCTCTTGTAGAAGAAGGCGATAGTATTACTATTGATGCACCCGCTCGTTTGTTGCAGTTGAATATATCGGAAGCAGAATTGGCTCGTCGTCGTGCTAACTGGCAACCTCCGGCTCCGCGTTACACTAAAGGCGTGTTGGCGAAGTATGCCTTTTTGGTATCTTCTAGCAGTATCGGTGCTGTGACAGATTTGGACTTGTTTTAGTTAACCTGACGTAATAGACATCTGGTGAACAAGAATGTAGAGACGTAGCAGTGCTACGTCTTTTTGATTTCTAGTAATTTTTACTTAAATTTTATGAGTTTTTGCAAAAATATTGATGAAGTTTCAGGAAATTTACATAGCAGCTATGATGTCAATAGAGAAATCACGGCAATATAGTTGACAGTCAACTGCTTAAAACTGAAAAGGGTACAAAATGAGTTCTGAATCTAACGTCAAACTGACCATTGCTCTTTCTAATCCCAGCTTAGATGCAGAAGAGCAAGAACGGGAAACGCGGAATCTGCTACGAGAAATCAAAGAGTTAGATGTAGAAAGTGCAGAACTAGTGGGAGTTGCAGAAATACCTGAAGGAGCTAAATCTGTTGGAGGCTTTTTGTTGGGTGTATTGCAAGCTGAGGTGAGCCTTGCCAATTTTAAGAAATTGTTGGGATTTTTGGGCGATCGCTTGGGTAACAAAAGCATTGAATTGGAAGTCGAAGCCAACGGAAAAAAGCTGAAAGTTAAAGCCAGTAGCCAGCAAGAACTAATGACCGCGATTGCAGCAGCGCAAAACTTTGTAGCAGAAATTTGAGACATCTTACAACATAAGAGAGCATAATAAGATGAAGAAATTAGCACTGCTAATAGGGGTCAGTGAGTACAAGCATGGTCTTAGCTCATTGCCTGCGGCGACAAGAGATGTCGAGACAATGCAGCGAGTTTTGTTACACCCGGAGATTGGCGGTTTTGATAACATAACACCGCTGGTAAATCCTCAACGGCAAGCAATGGCAGAAGCCATAGAAACTATGTTTGATGGTCGTCAAAAAGATGACCTCGTGCACAAAGCTAGCTGGTACTGCTGTTGCCTTAACCAGTACTCCTTTGTCAGTTTTGGAAGTGTTACGAGTAGCAAAATAAAGTTTACCACTCTCGTCTTTTCTCCTTAGATGCTTTTTTGATTAGATGTTCTGCATTCCTCAAAAACTTCGGAGCGTCGATTTGTTGATGATTCTCGCCATCAGTGATTGATAATGCAGAATTACAGCCTAAATCAATA
>NZ_JAIVFR010000938.1 GCF_020829685.1 Nostoc sp. CHAB 5715
ATGTCAGCACAGTTTTTAACGCATGATTTATGAATGCTATAGTTGAGCAAAGCAAAACTCAATGTTAGGATTTTTTCAAAATTATTATCTGAAATCAATTCATGACTAATTTTAGCGATGTCTACGAGGGGCTACACCAATCCGTAGACTATCAATCACTGATCAGTGTTTATTAGTGAATATTACAATTAAAATTATACAATAATTAATTATTTGGTACTTAGTCTGGAAATATTTTAGTTGTGCAAGCATATTTCAAACTTGGTCGAGAATGTATATTGGGCGTAGTAGGTTGTCAATCAACAAGTGAAAAAGCAGGGGAGCTCTTAGCTGGGAGCAGGGGAGAAAAACCACGCCACTTGCGGGTGGGGCTTCAACTAAGGGAGAAAAGGAGCAGGGGGACTTTTGCCCACAAGGGGCAAGGTTTGTACCTTTTCCCTTACCCCCTGCCCCCTGCCTCTTATCAAGTTGTACGCACTCCTCCTAATTGGTAACGAAGTGTTGCGCCTGCTTTGGCAGAAAGTGCTTAAGCGCGTTCTTTACATATTGCAACTCTCTATTTAACTTGAGAGTCCCTTGGAATTTGTACAATGCAGCTGTGACTTTTGATCTTGTCGAGGTTGAGCGTTTAACAATAATTCATGAGCATTTCGACTTCTGTGCTGAGTGATCTGCTAAAGTCCCTACCATACTTGCGGCCCCAGCTATATTTTAAGGCTTCACTAACGGCGCTCTCCCATGCGATGGAAGATCAAGTTTTGGCTGCGACTTTAGCACAACCCCTTGTAATTGCTAGTTTCCAGCGAGAGAGATTCTACCGCCAAGAAGCTCATCGCTACCTGCGACTAGCCTTGCGGAGTAACCAAATATACGTATTAGCTGCTCCAGAAACGAATTTCGCCAACAGTTCGGAACACTACGAAAAGGTCGCTTTTGAGCCAACGGATGGCTTAAGCCATGAGTGGCATTTGGTAGTGATTGCTGACAATTATGCAACTTGTCTAGTTTGCCGCGAAAGCCTTGGTTCTATTGCCAAAAACAAGCAACTACCAGAACTAAGCCCTAATCTCGATATAGACGCAGCGCGAAGATTTGAGGGAGTTTGGACATCGGAAAGGGGAGTTAGCCTTAAAGCAGCTGTGTTACTTGACGAATTGCCATAAACCTAGCTGCATTGGATTTCAAAATAAGCTAAGTCACTACAAAAGCTTATTTTGAAATCCAAAGCAGCTAGGTTTATGGCAATTCGTCAAGTAACACAGCTAAACGCTGGTAAAAAGACTGCGGGTATCGATGGAAAAACCGCCTTAACCCATGAGGAGAGATTCAACCTCGAACTGTTACTAAGACAGCAAAACTGGTATCACAATAAATTAAGAGAGATACCAATACCAAAGAAAGACGGTTCTATCAGATACCTTAAAATTCCCACTATTGCGGATAGGTGTTGGCAATGCCTCGCCAAATATGCACTAGAACCAGCACACGAAGCAACTTTCCATGAACACAGCTACGGATTCAGAACGGGTAGGTCTACCCACGATGCCCAAAATCAGGTATTCAAAAATTTAAGAAGCACCTCAAACGGCATCAACAAAAGAATCCTTGAGCTTGACATTGAGAAATGCTTTGATAGGATAAACCACTCCACCATAATGGGGAACTTGATAGCTCCTAGAGCATTAAAAACTGGCATATTCCGAGCCTTAAAAGCAGGAATAAACCCAGAATTCCCAGAACAAGGAACCCCGCAAGGGGGAGTGGTAAGTCCACTCCTGGCAAATATTGCTCTTAATGGTATCGAAAATATGCATCAATACCACAAGGACAATATGAGGATATCATCAAGAACACCAAAAGCTAACATAACAAACGCCTGTGTTAGATATGCTGATGATATGGTATTCTTCCTCCGTCCTCAAGACGATGCCTCAGAGTTACTTGACAAAATCAACCAATTCCTAGCAGAACGAGGGATGAAGGTAAGCGAGAAAAAGACCAAAGTAACCGCTTCGACAGATGGATTCGATTTTCTAGGCTGGCACTTTTACGTACAGCAAAACGGAAAGTTCAGATGTATTCCCTCAGAGGAAAACTTCAAAAATTTTCGTAAGAAAGTTAAACACATCATCAATAACTCGAATTATGGCGCTAAGGTGAAAGCTTCCAAGCTTGCACCAATTGTTAGAGGTTGGAGACACTACCATAAGTTCTGTAAATTGGACGGTTCACGGTTCTCGCTGTGGCACATACAACACAGAACATTTAAGGTATTCAACAAAGAGACAAAACAGGATAAACTCTCTAGTAAGAAACTACTAGATAAAGCATTCCCTAGCGTCCCCTACTCTGAAAACGCCTTTATCAAAGTTCAAGGGAATAAATCGCCCTTTGACGGAGACTTAGTTTACTGGTCAAAAAGGAACAGTGAATTATACGACGGCGCAACCTCAAGACAATTAATAAAGCAAAACCATTCATGTGGGCATTGCGGGTTAAAGTTAACCTCTGAAGAGAGAGTACAACTACACCACATAGACGGCAATCATGAAAACTGGAAACCAAAGAATCTAGTTGCAGTGCATGAAACCTGTCATGATTACATCCACATGGGCAAAAAGGAAAGGAAGTAGATTAGATACGGCTTGCGTGAAATCCCGTAACTAAGTGAAAGCTGGAAGGAATCTACAAAATTAACCCTTAAGAATATCGGAAGCTGGATGCGTAGAAATACGCACGTCCAGATTGTGCGGTTCGTTGATTGAAACCGAAGCCCTTTAGGACTTTGGAGGAAAATCGTCTCTACACCGCCTTGAGTGCAAACTCAGAAATATAGTAGAGATAACTTTAGTTTAGTGTGAGTGCGTCAA
>NZ_JAIVFR010000939.1 GCF_020829685.1 Nostoc sp. CHAB 5715
GTAAACCAAACCTTACCAGCAGATGTATCAATCGACTCACCACTGACTACCACGCTTGTTTGACCGTTGCGCTCTCGCCACAAAGTTAGAAGAGTACTGGCGATGAAAATACTTGAATAAGCCCCCGCTGTAAAGCCAATAATTAGAGCTAAGGCAAAGTTTTTCAGAGTTTCGCCGCCAAACAGAAAGATAGCAAACAATGACAGCATTGTAGAAAAGGTCGTGTTGATAGACCTTGTTAAGGTTTGGTTTACCGCATCATCCACAATATCAGCAATTGGTCGATTGGGATTTATTTGCAGCGTCTCACGAATGCGATCGTAAATCACTACAGTATCGTTAACTGAGAAACCTGTAATTGTCAGCAGGGCAACAATGAAGAGACTATCTACTTCAGTACCCAGTACCAAACCCAAAATCGAAAACATCCCTGCTGTAACCAAGACATCATGAAATACAGCAACGACAGCAAACACGGCATAATCCAACTGAAACCGGAAGCTCAAGTAAATAATGATGCCTGCAAAGGAAACTATTAGAGCTATTACCCCAGACCTAAACAGCTCTGCCCCCAGAGTAGGACCAACGGTATCAAATTGATTTTTTTGCTGGTCAAAAGCACCGACTTTTTCACTTAAGGCATTTTGCAAATTGGTACGCTGTTCGCGATCCAAATTTTTTGTGCGAATTAATATACCATTTTCTGCACCAGTACCTTTGTCAGCAACAATTTGGATACTGCTATCACCCAACCCCTGTGCTTTAGCTACTTCCCGAACGACATTGATATCAATTGGCTGGTCGCAGTTACCGGGTTTGGTACAATCCCGTTCAAACTGCAATCGTGTACCACCAACAAAATCCAAACTGGGACGTAGGGGTGCTTTGATGTTCGGGTTTTGCCAAGAAATCACCATTGAGATGATACCAGCGACAATGAAGGCACAAGAAATAGCCCACCAAAGCGATCGCGATTTGTTAATACTTAGTTTCATTGAGTCACCTCTGCCTTATTTGATGTTGGCAGGTTCGGACAAAAAAGTTCTGGTTTCCGCAGTGCGGGAATTGTATATGCTAAAAACATCAAGGTGCGACTACAAGTAATGGCGCTAAACATACTCACTGCTACGCCCAAAGCTAAAGTTAGGGCAAAGCCTTTCACCAAACCAGCTCCTAGCCAAAATAGGGCGGCACAGGCAATAACTGTGGTAACGTTGCCGTCTAAAATACTCGAAAAGGCTCGGTAAAATCCAGATTCTATAGAACGATACAGGGATTTGCCTGCTTGCAATTCTTCCCGCGTCCGCTCAAAAATTAGCACATTTGCATCTACCGCCATCCCAATACTGAGAATAAAACCGGCAATTCCTGGCAGGGTTAGGGTGACACCTAACAAAGCAAAGCTAGCCCAGGTCAGCAAGGCGTAAATCAATAGTGCTACATCGGCAATCAGTCCTGGTAGTCTATAGTACACCACCATAAATATTAATACTAAAGTCAGACCACCGATACCAGCGTAGATACTGCTAGTGATGCTATCTTTACCCAAGGTTGCCCCAACAGTGCGAATTTCTGCAATTTCTACTGGTACGGGTAATGCACCACCACGTAGCTGCACGCCTAAATCATTGGCTTGTTGTGCGGTAAACCGTCCTGTAATTATGGCAGAGCCACCACTAATGCCTGCGGTGGCAAATTCTATACCCACCGTAGGAGCGCTGATCAGTTCATTGTCCAGAAAAACACCAATGCTACGCCCAGTACCGGCAAGATTTTTTGTCAAATTGGCAAACAGTTGACCACCCTCTTGGTCGAAGCGAATGGCAACATGCCAGTTGTCACCTTGACTGGGTTCACCATAGGCATCCTTGAGGTATTTGCCAATTAGGGGTGGATTAGTGCTTTCAAACAATTCTGCGATCGCTTGATTATTTTTTTGTAAATCTTCTTGATTCTTGACAATTGCCGCTTTGTCTGTACTCTTTCTCAACCCTTCTTGCTTGGCTTTCAATTCGGCTCTAGATGCTTGAAAAGCAAACAGTGGAGTTTCTGTATTCGGCTTTTGGGTGCGAAATTCTAACTGCGCCGTACCCCCTAGCACGCGTTCGGCTTGCTCTGGATCATTGACTCCTGGTAGTTGCACCAATATTTTATCTGTGCCGACTGTTTGGATGACTGGCTCAGAAACACCCAGACCATTAATCCGACCTTCGACAACTTTCTTTACACCTTCCAATTCTCGGTCGGTGATTTGGGGAATATCTGCTGATGGTTTCACTTGAATTGTGAGCTGTGAGCCTCCGCGCAAGTCCAGCCCAAGAGGTATCGGAATTGTGACAATCACCGTAATAGCGGCGATTATCAGGACTAAAATCAAAATTAATAGCGATCGCTGTCTTTGCATACCATAACTCGCAACTGACAAAGGCTATAATAGCGCTCTTTTATGGAGTTATGAGTTGGGAAATGGGGAGTGGGGAGTGGGGAGTGGGGAGTAGGGGTTGAATTTATTACCTATTCCCTACTCCCTATTCCCTACTCCCTAGACTCGCAAAGTTACCATTTTTTCCACAGCTTCCACTATTTGCTCTGGTTGGATGATTGTTAGTCGTTCTAAGTTGCCGTTATAGGGTGTGGGGATATCTTGGGAAGACAGCCGCAGTACTGGCGCATCCAATTCATCGAATAAGCGATCGTTGATTGAGGCAATAACTTCTGCTCCAATACCCGCAGTTCGCATGGATTCTTGAGTTAGTGTTATGACTTAACCTACAAGTATTTTTGGCGTTGCATAAATTCGGAATGAATTTGCGGGTGAAACCATTGAAAACTCATTCCAAATTGAGCTAAATCATCCCATGATTCAGCA
>NZ_JAIVFR010000093.1 GCF_020829685.1 Nostoc sp. CHAB 5715
AACTAACTAGGTAATGGCTTATAAACCATAGCGGTAAATGATGTTTTGATAGCACTCATTCCACAACCAATATCCACACCGACAGCAGCCGGTATAATTGCCTCTTTGGTTGCAATTACAGAACCCACTAAGGCACCTTTTCCTAAGTGAACATCTGGCATTAATGCGACGTGCTTAAACACAAATGGTAGTGATGCTACATTCTTTGCCATCTTAGTTTCTTCTGGGCCCAAAGAGTGATTTGCCCAAGATAATACGGGTGCTGGTGTGGTAATTTCTAACTTTTCGTAGGGCATAATTTCTTCTGTTTTGGATTTTAAATTTTAGATTATGGATTGGGTATATGGCAGTGATAATTATCGCTATGGTTTATAAGCCATTACCTAGTTAGTTGTAGCAATTTAAATGTTGTATTGTCTTTCATTTGGCTCCTTCAATTTTCGTGAAGCTGAAGAACTACTTTTAGGAGTTACATTTTTATACTACAAGTGTAACAACATAGGTTACAAGAGTCAACCTATCACCACACAGAGAAAGCAGATGTTTTCCAAATGTATTAAAATTTGTAAATAAAATCACTCTGCTTAAATAGCCCCTTAAAGTTCTGACACAGTATGGCAGTGCGTCAAGATACAATCTGGGAACGTTTTTTATCCCCTGTAGTGCGTCTTTTGATTGATGAAGATGGGTTACGGCGTTACGCTAATAGTATTGACTGGGAGAAAGAGTGCGATCGCTTTCGACGAGATGATGTCATAATTCCCTCTTACTACAGCAACCAAAACTTTCACGGTATTGCAGGCGGATATCTCAATTACGGTGCAGCAGTCAGTTACGATCCAATTACCCAATATGTTGTGCCACCGAATGAAACTATTGTCCGTCAGGCTTTAGTTGATGCCGTCAAGGTAAAACCACGACGCATACTCGATTTAGGCTGCGGTACAGGTTCCACTACTTTAATGTTAAAGCAAGCTTTCCCCCAAGCAGAAGTTATTGGTTTGGATTTATCACCGTATATGCTGGTAAGGGCAGAAGATAAAGCTAGAAATGCTGGTTTAGATATACTCTGGCGACACGGAAATGCTGAAAAAACTGGCTTGAAGGACGCAACATTTGACTTAGTGACAGCTTCTTTGCTATTCCACGAAACACCAGATGCTGTGTCCCTAGCAATTCTGCGAGAAAGCTTCCGGTTGCTGGTAGCTGGAGGGCAAGTATTAATTCAAGATGGGAATCAGAAGACTCTGCGTCAGTTAGAATGGCTTAATGATGTTTTTGAGGAGCCATACATTCGTGAGTATGCTGCTGGTAGCGTAGACGCGAATATGGGTGCAGCCGGATTTGAAGCTGTGCGATCGCACGATGTATGGTGGATAAATCAGGTAACTAGCGGCATTAAACCAATAGCAACCGAAAATGTCCGTCAGTATACTCCCACATCAATAGATAATGATTTGGAGGGACTTGGATCTCCAGCGTTTGGCATAATGGCATGAGTTTAAAGGCAGTTCTCTTTGATTTTAATGGTGTGATCATTAACGATGAGCCAATCCACCTGCAACTGATAGATGAGATTCTCATTCAAGAAAATCTCCAACCTCAACGGGTGAATGAGCGTCAAGCTTCTCTAGGACGCAGCGATCGCGCTTGTTTTGGGCAACTACTCGCTAATCGTGGTAGAGTCGGTAACGAAAACTATTTAACTCAGTTGCTGTACCGCAAAGCCCAAGCCTATGTGGTGGAACTAGAGAAAATCGAGAAACTGCCTTTATATCCAGGCGTAGAAGATTTAATATTTCAGGTGCGATCGCGGAATCTGAAACTAGGTTTATATTTCTTAATCATACTAAATATTTTGTCAGCTTAAGAAACACGTGGTGAGCTTACTGTTCGGTATAGCGACGCGGCGTATAAACCCAGATATTTCCATCGCTGCGCTTGATGGTTCGGGTTTTTGTGGAACCAACGAGAATAATTGTCCGCATATCAGCGCTTGCTGGTGCTAACTGCTCAAGTGTAATTACTTTCACCGCCTGTCCTGGTCTACCAAGATTTTGCGCCAACACTACTGGTGTATCCGGTGTTCTATGTCGCAGCAAAATATTTCTCGCTTCTGCCAGTTGCCAGGTACGCTCTTTAGAAACAGGATTGTAGAAAGCAAGTACGAAATCAGCCTCGGCAGCAGCAGCAATTCGTTGTTCGATCGCAGACCAAGGCTTTAAGATGTCAGAGAGGGAAATAGCACAGAAGTCATGTCCAAGAGGCGCACCAATGGCTGCTGCTGCTGCCTGCATGGCTGAGATGCCTGGTGCTACATAAATGTCGATAGTGTCCCATTCGGGTAAGGCAAAGCGATCACATACTTCAAAAACTGCTGTTGCCATTGCATAGATACCGGGATCACCAGATGAAACTACAGCTACATATCGCCCAGATGCTGCCAAATCAAGGGCCATTTTTGCCCGTGCTTCTTCTTCGCGGTTGTCGGACTCATGCCGTTGCTTGCCATCAGCCAGAGAACCGACTAAATCCAAATAAGTTTTATAACCCACTAGGTCAGTTGCCGACTTGAGTATCTCCTTCACTTCGGGAGACATCCACTGCGACCCACCAGGGCCTGTGCCAATAATCGCTAACCGTCCGCGTGGTTGACCGATGGTGTTGGGGTCAATTGGTTGGGGGGCAATGGCGATCGCTATATCGGGAGATGAGGGGGATGAGGGGGATGAGGGGGATGAGGGGGATGTACCTGTGGCAGCGATCGCAGCTGCTTGGGCGGGGCTATAACCTTGTGATAACAGACTTTCTAGCTGATTTGGGGTAAAAAAGCGGGTAGGCACTCCCAAGGCGCTAGCTACGGCGTGGATTGCGGTATCGGCGGCGGCGGTGATGGGTGCAAATATCCCGGCGACTGATGCTCTTTCTAGTTTGGCATCAGCTAGTAGCTGCTGTACTAAAGTTACTGCATCATCAATTATGCCACTAATTGCGATCGCGATCGTTGCTGGGTGGTAGACAAGACAGTTGGCTGTAGGAGTCACCAAACGTTCCGTAACTTGAATGGTCAAATCTCCCTGTGGATCTATGGGTAGTTTACTATTGCTTAACCAAGGCGCTACTCCTTCTAACTTAACTTGTGCCCCGGCTAGCAAATCTGAGATAAATTTCTTAGCATCCTCTGGGTTTGCTAAATGGTATCCGGGGGGAGGAGATAACAGCGTTGTACCCAAACGTAAGTCGCCTGTGGTCGTAATTGCAGGTTTGACATCAAGGGCTTGGGCAATGCGACGGGCCAAATCGTTCACCCCACCAAGTCCGCCCAAGAGGGGGACAACAGCACTACCATCCTCAGCTACAGCTAGCACTGGTGGTTCTTGTTGTTTATCCGAGAGTACGGGGGCTAGCGTCCTAATTAAAATGCCGGCGGCACAAATGCCAATTAGTGGCGTTCCCTGGGCAAATAACTCGCGCAACGTCTCGCCAAAGTTAGTAAAGCTGACATCAACTCCAGATGTGCGACCCGCTAGACCGTATAGTGTCGCCCCTGGTAGGACTGTGATGATTTTGCGTGCTACTGTGACGCTATTTTGACCTAGTACTACAATGGCAGGTGCAACGTTCATCATCACTTAATTACAAATTACGAATTACGAATTATTTAATTAGCACTTTAAATAAATGTTCTTAGAAATTTGAGTACTTCTATTTTATTGTTAAATATGGCCTGAATTAAGTCACCATTATTATAGCGAATATCAATCTCGTATTTTAATGGGGGAGCAAATGTTGGTTGATTATCTGGATAATTATGAATATATTCAATAGCTTTTTCGACAGTGGCAGTTTGTTGAGATAGCCCGTGTAGGACAATGACACTTACCTGTTGGACTAGTCTAGCAAATGAATGCTCTAAGGTATTGATAAATTTATCTATCTGAAATTTTTCAAGACTTAGCATTTGATTTTTGATGTTAGTAATATCCAGCGCTGATAATTTTTTCCATTGCTCAATCTTATTTTGAAAGTCTGCTTCTAGCGTACTTTCATTGAAAGATGCATTGATACCTACAGATGTAAATGATTTAACGATGTTTTCATACTTAAGATAAAGAATTTTAAAGCCTTTAGATTCTAATTGGTTAAGCGCTCCTTGAGTAAACACACCTGCTAGAATAGCTCCTAAAAATGGGTTAAGGTGACTATAGGTATCTGCCAAAGGAATAAGCGCTCCTTCAATTTCTTGAACCTTGTTCCTAGAATGCTTGGTGTAACGCCGCCACGCAGTTTCAATAAATGCTACTGGAAAACCAAGAGTATCTTCTGTACCTCCTCGTTCCAGTACATAGTCAAGGTCATGATAGTTACCGTAGCGATCCTGCCATGATACTTTTTTAGTGATTCGTGCCTTGCGCTTTCTGTGAAAGTCTAAGTAAAAACCATGCTCATCAGCCACTTGTTGAAGTGTCTCACGAATAAATTTTTGGATGAAATGCCCTAAAATCTGACCCCATTTATGTGAAAACGACTCTGCCATTACATTTGTGAAAAAATAATTTTTGTTGTGATTACCCTATCTGTAAACCCACAAACAACCTTCGCAAAGAGGAACTCTATGCTTGCGATTTTTCCACTTCACATTTCGGTCACGAACTTTTTCAAAATTAAAAGATTTAAACCCTGCGGCTTGTGCTAATAAACCCATCCATTCAATCACCGGAATATAAACACCATAGGGAGCAGAATCGCCAATCATAAAACAAACTGTTGCAGGACTTTTGCATACTCTGCGAAGTGCTATCCAAACTCTAGCCATATCCAAAAAATAGCAGGCTATCATCAAATGATAATTCTTTTTACCTCCATGTAAATTTCGTTCTTGGAACAATTTGTGACAGGTTTCAATAATACTAGCTTTGATTGGATATAGTTCATGAGATGCTAAAACTTCATCGATGTTTACATTCTTATTGGTTACATGTTGCGAACATGAACGAATTAAGTATTGCCTCACCGCACTTTGTAAATCACCCCAACCGGAAATTTCTTTCATAAAACACATTTCTAGACGTGTAGCATCTGCATAGTCATAGTTGTTAGCATACGGTGGTGATGTGATTACTAAGTTGGCAAAATTATCAGGTACACCCTGACAAGTCCGAGCATCAGATTGAATAAGTGTAGCAACAGAAGCCGCTATTTTTCCGGTGATTCTCATATCTGTAGCTATACTCTCTGCCATTAGCCGAAAAGCAGACATTGCATCTAAAGAATATTGTTTCTTTTTATTTGGTAAAATGTACTGCCAAGGAGCAGTTCCAGCATGAGAAACATGACGAATAATTGATACAAGTGTTAACCAAACTAACTGAGATTCAGATGAATCATCAGTAAGTTTTTCCCAAGATTGGCGCAATCTATCTAGAGACTCAAGTGAAGATATACTAAAGCATTCATGAATCAGTTTTGGGTATGTATCTATACAGGGCTGAACATTTTCGGCACGTTTTATAACTTTTTCTATATGTTCAAGATAAGCATCAGCATCAGTTTGATATAAAAGTTTAGCTCTTGCTATACGCACAATAAAGGGATGAGCCTCAATTCCCAAACATTCAACTCCAAGCTTTTCAGATGCAAGTAAGGTTGTACCAGAACCAGAAAATGGATCTAAGACAGTAATTTCTCCTCGTTCTTTAGCTTGAGTAATTATAGTTTCAACCCATTGTGCAGAGAAACCTGCACTAAATCTAAACCAGCGATGAACTGGCAATTTCATGTTATTAATGAATGTAGATGAACTGTCCAAGGATTTAGAAGTGCAAGAATAAAATTCCTGAAATGGCAATTCTAATTGTTGATTCATGTGGATAGTTATTATTGTTTATGAAGCGCTCGCTGGAAAATAAATAGGTAAAATGCGGCTTTGCAATACTAGTACACAGTATCTATCGCAGTTGGTTATGTTCCTCTGTAATACCCAACTGCTTTAGAATTTAATAAAATGCATAGAAATTGTGGTTGCTCGTTCATCTGGATGTTGCCAACGATCATGGCTGCCTTTCTGTCGCACTTTTTCAAAACCGAGTTTACGCGCTACCCGTTCTAAGTCACTAGCTTTGGCTGGCATTTGCAATTACCAGTTCAACGGCTTCGGGTAGAGAACGTCCTTGTTCTTCGTATTCTTCCTGAATCATTTCAAAAACATAGACAAGTTCAGCACGGGCCTCATCTGGCGTTTGTCCCCAAGCGTGACAACCGGAAATCGCTGGTATATAGGCGACAAATGTACCATTGTTATCAGGACGGATAACAGTAGTGTAGTCTTGTAAAGACTTCATGGGGATAGCCGCAAGTTTGAGTTACACCTTTAGTTTACAGCGATCGCCTCTTTAAAAAAAATGCGATCGCTTGCTTCTTATTTCAATTACCTTTACGCTCTTTAAGGACTTGATCTAGCAAATTTCTCGCAGATTGTGCTTTAGCTAGCGCTATTTGATGGTCATTATAAGCCCGAACAAGGCGAGAAAGACTGCTCACACCTGTCTTGAGTTGCTCAAGTTCTTCACCAGCAACCAGTTCACCATCAAGCATCCGCCCGATTAACGGTTTGATGTCGCCCACTTCCTGCCGGACTTTTTGGAGTTTTTCTAGGCTACTCAGTAAGGTTTTGAGTGAGTTTAAGATGTCGTCAATATCCTGGACATCCTCTACTGCTTCCGGTAAATCTTCAATTGTCACTGTATCTTCATCTGAAATTGTAGGCAATTCCTGTGCAGACATTTCAGTTTTAACCCCATTTGGCCGTGCCATCAAAGCTTCCTCAAGGAATTTTCCTTAGTGTATCGCTGATTCAGCCTATGTTAAGCAATTTCGCCATAGCCAACCGTTGCAGTTTCCCGGTTGCACCACGAGGTAGTTGATCCAAAATGTGAATTTGCTTGGGAACTTTGAAGTCTGTCAGCATGGTTGAACAGTAAGCTAAAAGTTCTTTTTCGCTGACTTCTCCTTTGAGGACAACAGCAGCATGAATATCTTCTCCTAAAGATTTGTGGGGAACGGCAAAGGCTAAGGCTTCGGCGACGGCGGGATGGCGCAGCAAAACATCATCCACTTCTAAAGGAGAAATTTTTTCTCCACCCCGGTTAATCAATTCTTTAATGCGTCCAGTCAAGCGGAGGTAGCCGTCTGCATCCAGTGTACCCTGATCTCCTGTGCGGAACCAACCGTTTACAAAAGCTGTGGCGTTAGCTTGGGGGTTGTTTTCGTAGCCATCTATGACATTGGGTGCTTTTACCACCACCTCGCCCAAGTTTCCTTGAGATAATAGGTTGCCTTCAAAGTCCATAATGCCAACTTCCACACCGAAGCCATAACCTACAGTACCTGGTTTCCGCACTTTTGGCGGTAGAGGGTTAGTAGTCATTAAGTGAGATGCTTCAGTCATGCTGTAAGATTCAACCACAGGAGCATTAAGAGTTGCCTCTAGGTGTTCAATGATAATCGGAGGCAAGGGAGCGCTACTAGAGCGAATGAAACGAAAGCGGTTAGCTTTGACAATTTCTGTGTTGCGGCTAGCGCGGGCCAAAATTGTCTGATGCATGGTAGGCGCTGCGGAGTACCAAGTAGGTTTGTAGGTATCTACCAGTTTCCAAAACTCCAAGGCATTAAAACCATTGGGACAAATTAATGTGCCGCCCGATGCTAGAGTTGACAGCAAACAGCCCACCAATCCGTGAATGTGGAACAGGGGCATTAAACAAAGTGTAGTATCATCTGCTGTGAGTGAGTAAGCATCAATGATGTTGTTGGCTGAGGCGATTAAGTTGCGATGACGAATCGGCACACGTTTAGGACGGCTGGTAGTGCCGCTAGTGTGGAGAATCATCGCCAGATCATCAGCGTCGGGGGCTGCGGGATTCGAGGATTCTGCTGGTTCTGAGCCTGTTTTGACTAATTCAAAGCTCAATGTGCCGTCAGTGTTTACCTTGGCATTAATCAGCATCATATCGGATGTGACGGCGGCAATGGCTGCTTTTGGCGACTCAGACAATGTAATCAGTGCTTTTGCTTGGATATCTTCGTAATAAAAGGCAAATTCTTCTTGTTTGTATTTGGGATTTAAGGGTGCAGCAGTGCCATACAGGGCGGTAGCTAAAAAGGTAATAGCCATTGGTGAACCGTTAGTCATGGCAATGGCAATGCGTTCTGGCCGTTTCAATCCAAAGCTGTTGAGTTGTGATACCAGTCCAACAATATTCTCGCGCAATTGCTTATAAGTTAGCGATCGCCCCTCAGGCGTAACTAGGGCTAGATCGTTGTCTTCCCCCGCTAAAAGCTCAAATAAGTTCATTAGTTTTTCCGTCCTGTCAACGGATGATTCAATCAGTTTTAAGAATAAAGTACATGCCACGGGTAAACAACTTTTAGCCCGTCCTTTGCGACATGGTAATATTTATTACATTAAAACTGTTAATTACTATCATTGACAAATACATAACTTAATCATAGTTTAAGTAGGGTGTGCCGCACATAAATATTTGATAAATTTATCTACCCTAAATAAGCTTTTTGTTATGAGTCCTATGAAGATTACTATGCTAGGCGAAAGCTTGGAGCGTCAAGGTGGGATAGTTTCCGTGCAAAAGCTCATCCTTGAAGAAGCGACTGAAGCTACTTCTGATATTAAATTTACACATATAACTACTTTACCGAATGGCTCTGCTCTCCAGAAAGTATTAGTGTTTGTGCAGGCAATAGGAGAGTTATTTTGGAACTTATTAAATAAAAAAGCCGACCTAATTCACGTTCATGTTTCAGAGAGAGGTAGCGCTTTTCGTCACTCAATCACTAGTCTTGTTTGTTGGCTATTTCAAAAACCGCTAATTATTCATGCTCATAGTGCTGATTTTCATTTGTTTTACTCTGAGCTTCCTCAATTGCTTAAGCAATGGCTCAGTTGGTCTTTTAGGAAATGTACCCGTTTTATTGTTTTATCAGATAGCTGGAAAAAATTCTATATCGAAAATCTTGGTTTGAAGCCAGAGCAAGTTATTGTTCTTCCTAACGCGGTCAGAATTCCTGCCCAAATTCCACAGCATGTAGATTCCAACGAGGTATTTTTCTTATTTCTAGGGCGCATTGGTCAGCGCAAAGGTGCATTTGATTTAATTAACGCATTCGCTTCTATACCTGCTGGAGAGAGAAGTAAAGCAAAGTTGGTTATGGCAGGGGATGGAGAGGTAGAAAAAGCTCGTAATTTGATTCAAACTCTAAATCTTGTTGACTACATCACTATCCTTGACTGGGTAAACAAAGAAAAACGCGACGAGCTTTTAGCTAAAGCTGATGTATTTGTTTTACCTTCTTATAACGAAGGTTTACCGATGGCACTACTAGAAGCAATGAGTTGGGGTTTAGCTGTCATAACTACTAAAGTAGGAGGAATACCCGAAGTAGTTACTCAAAACCAGAATGGTTTATTACTTAATCCGGGTGACATTCAAGAGTTGTCAGAGGCAATGCAATCTTTAATTGCAGATAAAAATTTGAAAATATCTCTAGGTAATAATGCACGCATAAGTGTTAAACACCTGGATATCAACAATTATTTTGCATCCTTAAAATACATTTATGCATCAATCGTAGGTTGAGAACCATATTCTGAAGATAATTGATTACCCATAAACTTGTGTAAAGTAGACAAAAAGGAAATAACAATGAATACGAAAAGTTTCCCTGAAATAAAGTTGTTTGATACAAGATTCCATAAAGTCAAAGTACAAGAATTAATCGATTATTTAGTAGAAGCAGTAAAAAGTCCCAAAAAGACAATTGTAGAAAATGTGAATATTAGAGCTATGAATTTTGCTTATGAAAAGTCTTGGTATCGAGATTTTTTAAATAACGCAGATTTAGTATTTTGTGACGGATTTGGTGTATTGTTAGCAGCTAACTTAAGCGGTTATTCGCTGGATTCTGCACATCGCATGACAGCACCAGACTACATAGAAGATTTAGCATTGAAATGTGAAAAAGAAAATGTTTCTTTATTTTTATTAGCTGGAAAACCCGGTGTAGTGGATGAAGCAATTACAAAGTTAGTATCAATTGCACCTAACCTTCGGATAGGCGGACATCATGGTTACTTTGAGAAATCAGGAAAAGAGAATGATTTAATAATAGAAAAAATTAATAATTTTCGACCAGATATTTTATATATTGGTTTTGGTATGCCATTACAGGAAAGGTGGATTTTAGATAACTTCAATAAAATTGAAGCTCGTGTATTTTTACCTTTAGGCGCGTGTCTAGATTTTTATACTAACACTACATATCGTGGCCCCGAGTGGCTGACGAATAATGGCTTCGAGTGGTTAACACGCTTAGTTACTGAACCTACTCGTCTATGGGATCGTTATATTATAGGTAATCCATTGTTTTTTTATCGTCTATTTAAGCAAAAAATCGCTCAAAAATTGGTAGCAAATCGCTAAGGAAAACATAATTCATAATTTAAAGAGCGTGTGAACTGCTGAATCCACTGAATTTAAGACCACGCTCATAAAAATTCAGTGTAGGTTGCTGTAACCATTTTTTAAATATGAATTATGAATTAATAACTATTTGGTCATCGGATAAGCAAGATACCAAAGCAGGTTTAGCTGTTTCTACAACCTAGTAGTATGTCTGATTAAATATGATGAGTTTGTAGTAAGCACAAAGTCTGCTTAAAAATCCAGGACTCAAGTTTTTACTACGAACTTATTTACCCCTCAAAATTAATGACACAAACCGCTAGTAGTGTGTCATATCACGTCCGGTTAAACACAAGTCAATTGCGAACGGAGTGAAGCAATCGCTCCAGACGTTGTGATTGCTTCGTTTCACTTCGTTTCACTCGCAATGACATATCACAAGTAATTTATCGGACATGATATCAAATATATTTTGACGGATATCAAGACATTTGAGAAACACAAAAAACTCTTTCCCCACTCCCTACTCCCTACTCCCCACCTTCACCCGTCATTTTTGGGTTGACAGACCACTAGTGGTCTGTCCCATTAATTTTGCTGGGTAATACTCAAGTGTGATTAAATAGCAATGTGGATGGATTGGTACTCACAAGCAGACAGGCGATCGCGTGTATAAGGAAAAAGGGTGTATGAGCAAGAAGTATGAAATTAATCTCAGTGAAGAGCAGAGGCAAGAACTACTAGATCTAGTCAAAAAGGGTTCAGCGAAAGCCAGAACAATTCGTCGCGCACATACATTATTAATGGCTGCGGATGGCAAGACGGATGAGATAATAGCAGAAACGTTACACATATCAGTAGCAACAGTTGAGCGAACTCGTAAACAGTTCTGTTGTGAAAATTTAGAAGCGACATTAAAAGAGAAAAAGCGACCAGGAAAGCCACGGAAGTTAACTAATTTTGCCGAAGCATATTTAATAGCAACAACTTGTAGTGATGCACCGGCTGGCAGTACACGTTGGACTTTAAGAATGTTAGCAAACCAACTTGTGAGTCTGGAAATAGTTGATAGTTTGAGCAAAAGTACAGTTGGTAGGATATTAAAAAAAACGAGCTAAAGCCTTGGTTAAAAGAACAATGGTGCATCCCACAAATCAGTTCAGAATTCGTATACCGAATGGAAGATGTGCTTGATTTATATGCTCAACCACCTGAGCAAAAACGCCCACTAGTATGCTTTGATGAAAGGTTATGCCAATTAATTGC
>NZ_JAIVFR010000940.1 GCF_020829685.1 Nostoc sp. CHAB 5715
GACTCCTATTTGATTTTTGAAATAACTCGCCCTCAACTCGAAAAGGCTGATTCCCTACTCCCTACTCCCTACTCCCTACTCCCTGCCTACACAAAGAAGTTCAGAAATCAAATCGGATTGCTATAGAATTTTTATACAGGTTCATAGCTTACTCAAGCTCTAGAAGCTAACTAACAAAAGATTTTGTAGCTGTTGTATCGAGTAGAGAAGCGATGTCTGAAGACAAGCTGCTATGTGTCTACACACCTTTCAACCAAAGACTTAAACTTTTGGTTCAACACCGAGCGATTGATCGCTATTTTGCCCATTAAGTTAAGTTAAAAAATGGATGGCGCAATTGTTGAGAGTTCCTTCTTTAATTCTTGCGACAATGATTCTAAAAACATCATGTCATTAGTGATATCTGAAACTTCATCTTCATTCAAATTCTCTGTTTCTAATTGCTTTTGATAAGCTTCAATTCGATATTCTAGCGCCTCAACAATAAATCGAATTGCTTTAGGAGAAAAATTCACGTTTAACAACTTCCTTAATTGACTTTGTAAAATGCCTCACCAACTGACCGTAATGCAGTCTTGTAGTCTTCCATTGGCATAGTGTAGCTTGGTTCCCATAGCCAGTGATTGCCGTAATCATTCACTAAGCGAAGTTCGTTGGAAATATCAGTCCCCCTATCCAACTTCCACCAATTTTTTCCAACTCCTTGAACAGCAAACGTTGAAATTCCGCCTGAACCTGCAATAACCCACATATCACCATCTTCTTCGTAAGTTTCAATATCTTGTAAACGAATATTATCTATTCTCGAAGAAGTCGCATTTCCCATACGGTATAAATCAATGGGGGTTTTTCTCATACAAATCAGCCAAAGACTTAAACTTCTGGTTCAACACCGAGCGATCGCAATTGAGCAGTTAAGCGATCGGCTCTTTGACGCTCTAATTCGGCTCTTTGGCTTTCTAATTCCGCCCTTTGGCTTTCTAATTCCGCTCTTTGGCTTTCTTGTTCGGCTCTTTCCTCGCCATTCAACAACAAATTACCTTGCAAATCCCA
This sequence comes from Nostoc sp. CHAB 5715, assembly GCF_020829685.1. Lineage (GTDB taxonomy): Bacteria > Cyanobacteriota > Cyanobacteriia > Cyanobacteriales > Nostocaceae > Nostoc. The sequence goes on from NZ_JAIVFR010000940.1 coordinate 1,054, forward strand.
CCAGCGCAGCCAAGGTAATTCTGCATTCTGATAAACTCCTAGCCATAAGCCTAACTCAACTCCCAAAGGGGCAATAGTATAATGTCCCCGTTCATTTTAGCAATCACAAACGCAAAGAAAAATTTAAAAAACACAATATTATATCTTATGTTAACCCTTTATGGCAAGCGATCGCTAAAACATTAATCTCAAAGTACACGCAGTAAGCTGGGAATGCTTTTGATCGCTGACAAATCCCGAATTTCTGCCAAAGCTTGCCGAAAATTGCCTTCCCGTACATCATGGGTAACAACCACAATCTCTGCTAGTTCCCCTTGAAAGCCAGTTTGGACAATTGACTCTAAGCTAACGCCATAGTTACCAAAGCAAGTCCCCAATTTACCGATAACTCCCGGTTGGTCATTCGTGAGGAAACGGGCGTAAAACCGAGTTATCAATTCTGCCATCGGCGCAATTTGGCAATATTCCTGATGTCCACAAGTTAATAATGGATTTGCAACTGTTGTATTGGTTTTGAGGACGGCAACTAGATTTAAAATATCCGATGTGACGGCACTGGCGGTTGCACCAGCACCAGCACCGGGGCCAAAAAACATTACCTGGCCGATGGGTTCTCCTTCCACAAGAATGGCATTGTAAACGCCGTTGATGCTAGCCAAAGGGTGGGCTTGAGGCACTAAGGTAGGGTGAACTCTGACAGACAGGGGAGATGAGGGAGTATCACGTTTAGCGATCGCTAACAATTTAATCACAAATCCCAATTTTTCGGCGTAGGCAATATCTGTCTTGCTCACTTGCCGAATCCCCTCAGTATAAACATCTTGTAGATTGATGCGTCCACCAAAGCCTAATGATGCCAGGATAGCAATTTTATCTGCTGCGTCTAAGCCATCGACATCGGCTGTAGGGTCAGCCTCAGCATAACCCAAACTCTGGGCATCAGCCAAAACATCGCTGAAGTTGCTGCCTTCTGTTTGCATCCGTGTCAGGATGTAGTTAGTTGTACCGTTAACGATGCCAGTTACAGTATGAATACGGTTAACGCTTAACGACTGCTTCAGGGGTTGAATCACCGGAATACCACCACCCACAGCAGCTTCTAGCATGACGTATACGCCAGCTTGATTGGCAGTTGTGAAAATTTCCGCTCCAAAGCGGGCGATCGCGGCTTTGTTGGCGGTGACTACATGCTTACCATTACTTAAAGCTTTGAGAATGAGCGATCGCGCCGGCTCCAGTCCACCCATCACCTCGACAACTATATCTACCGCCGGATCGTTGACAATCGATTCTAAATCTGTGGTTAAGACTTCTGTAGACAATTCTACTGCACGGGGCTTATCTAGCGATCGTACTCCCACCCGATAAATTTCTATCTCTTGCAACAATGGGTGACGCCCAGCGCTATCTTGCAACAACTGCACTGTTCCCGTTCCCACGGTGCCTAATCCCAGTATTCCTAGTTTCACACCCATTTTGCACCCAATTTCACCAATAACAATTGTAGGTAGAGCGTTTGCCCTACCTACTGATTATCCTGCTTCCTTTGTCATTTGTCCTTTGTCCTTTGTCATTTGTCCTTTGCTAATGACTAATGACCAATGACTAATGACTAATTTAGTATGTTTCTACGTGCCAGCGACCAGCCTTTTTGAGTTGCTTCTGGTAATCACTCCAGGTGATGTCTTCCTTAACAGCAGCAGCAGTTAAGGCTGCATCAATACCTTCTTCCATACCCCGCAAACCGCAAATGTATGTGTGGGTTTTTTCATTTTTAATCAATTGCCACAATTCATCTGCGTGTTCAGCTACGCG
>NZ_JAIVFR010000941.1 GCF_020829685.1 Nostoc sp. CHAB 5715
CCAACGCTTTATACTTTTAAATTTAATTGTTCCTGTGGCTCCCGAAGCGAGAAAATTGGGATCAGATAGAGCTTGTTGCAAACCTTCTCTGGTATCGTGCTTTCTCAAGCCAGTAATAATTGCTTGGAGAGCATCATAAGAGGTAGCAGTCTGCCAATTTACTCTGCCCCAAAGTCTATTAGCATTCTCACTAAAGGGATTGTTCGGAAAAGCATCTGGATGCCAAAACGCAGTTAATACCATTCCTTTGACATTTCCTTTACCCCGCTGTAAAGTTTTAAAAGTATAAAGCGTTGGATGTCCAAATAAAGCTAAGTTGCCTTGATTTGCGTCTGCTACTTCAAAAGCACGGCTAATGTTATTCAATTTTGGAATTAATAGTAAACCCTCTGCACCAGCACTTATGGCTTGACTGACAACAGTAGAGGCAGGAATTTTTAAGTTACCAAAATCACAATTTGTAATAACTTGCCCACTAGCATTGGTGATAGAATCAGCGTAGGTTTTTTTCGTTGTATAACTTGTTATCGAGGTAGAATCTCCACAAATAGTAATTGTTTTCAGTTGAGCGGTTGTGACAATATAGTTAGCAAGAACGTCGCTTTCCACACGTTGATTAGGGACAATGCGAAATATATATTTACCAATTTCTGGTAACTGTTGCGATAGCTGTACCGTATTGTTAGTTGAGACCATCACCAACTTGTCTTTATAAATTTTTGCAGCTTTTACTGATACTTCATTACGGCTATGTCCTATTATTGCCAAAATACTGGAGTCCTTTACAAATTCAGCAGCTAATTCTTCAGCAATCCCTATGTGAGCATCATCATTAGCAATCAAAATCTGTAGTGGTTGTCCATTAATTCCACCACCTCTATTTACTTCATCTTGAGCCTGAGCTACTCCTCGTAGCATTTCTTCTGATATCTGTACATTGGAACCAATTGGTACGCTAATAACAACTTTCAAGGCTTTCAATTTACCAATTTGGGCATTATTTTTATAAATTAACGCTTCTGGATCATTTTTATTTATTTTCAAAGACGATTGAAATTTATTAAAAGCAGTAGTAAAATCCCCATCAACAAAGGCTTGCGTTCCTGCTTCTTTATCGGGATTTTTAGTTTTCATCACCAATATTCTCTCTCCCAAACTCATCCTTTCTTGTAAATCCAGACTTATTGGACTAGGGGAAATTGTGGGTTGTTTTGTTGGTTGCTCTAATGCCTGATTGAAAGTAGGTGAAGTAGGTTTAATACCTATCTCTGATGTATTAGGTTTAATTAATTTATTTAATAATAAAAAAATTAATCCTGTTACAAATATTGCAGAAAATAGTATAAGTAATTCTCTAATTTTTAGAATATCTCGCATAAAAGCCTCTGATTTACAAATTCAAAATCTAGACAGTAATTTGTAAAATAACTGGAAAAAAGCTATAGTAGTAACAACAAATAATCCACCGAGAATAACCAGCAAAAATACAACTAATATTCCTGATAATCCCATTTTAAAAGGGTTAGAAATTTGTAAACTTTTGAAGACAAAACTGATGAATAAACTGGTAAATAAAGCAGTACTAAATAAATAAACTTTTTCCCCAATTGGGTGAGATTGAGCAAAGATTAACACCCCCGAAATTAACAATAACACCCATAATCCAGACAGAATCCAATAGGGTTCTATAAAACTGAGCAGTATAATAGCTAAAAGCGAACTGCTAGCACCCGCAATTACTGAGCTTATGAGTATTCTTGTATTACCAAAAAAGTAGCCTTTATCTTCTCCTGTTAATTCGGATAAGCCCCGACGCTGTTCTGCACCGGGGCTAATTAGTTTTTTTCTAGCGCTTTCTTAAAGAGTCCTTTAAGTGGCAGAAACGCCCATCTCAATGCGTTTTCTGTATCTAGTTCTACCTCATAAGACAAAATCCCAGGTAAAAGAGGCAGGGCTAATTTTGCCTTAGCTGTCGCAGGTGTCTCTGGTTCATTGAGCTTGTCTCGAATTTCTAGTAACTTTTGCATGAAGTCATCGGGATAGTGGACGCTTGATTTGTTTTCAATCCGTTTCACTTCTTGGACAACATGAACGATGGCATTACGCGCATCGAACTCTTCTATTGCACACGAAGGTGCATCTTGCGCTAGTAGCTGCCAGTATTCTACTTCATACCTGCGAATCTGCGGAAGAATATCATCTCGGATTTGCTGATTAATAGCAATTCTTGCACGCGCATCATAGGTTCTAGCAAGAACTTGTTCCATACTGCCCAGATTTTCGTACCACAACTCTAGAGTCCTCTCTACATCAGCTAACCTTCTGCTTGAGGGCATTCTCACCTAACTCCTGTAAAATTGAATGACTGCGCTTGTTTAAAAAGTTAATCCCATACTTATCGTAAAGTTGGGCTACTGGCACTCGCTCAAGTTTGGTCATAGTCTGCGCTCAGACTCGCAGAATATTTCTGTTAAAGCATACACTTTTGCACTGATAATTAGCAATTGCATCTACCAGGATTCAGTTTAGCCCGGATTTCTCACAAGTAGTCTTATCTAAAAAATTCACACATAAAAGTAAATTATTTTTTGGCGATATTTTCCGAAAAAAACCGTGCAAAGTGCATAATTGACGATAAAGGTGGTAAAAACTGACTTACTTAAAGTGCCAATTTTAGTTAAAAACCTGTAACAAACCCTACCAAATTGCGATCAAAAAACCGTTAACTTAATGAAACCTATAAATGTAATTCAGGCTACATAAAAATGCGCCTAGAGCAGTTGCAAGCCTTTCTAGCGATCGCACAAACCGGCAGCTTTCAACAAGCAGCGCGAACATCAGGTGTTACGCAATCGACGATTAGTCG
>NZ_JAIVFR010000942.1 GCF_020829685.1 Nostoc sp. CHAB 5715
CGATGTCTACTGGAGGTGCAGCGATGAAGGCGATTACGAAGCAGGCGGTGGCGGCTAGCAGGGTGGGGATCATTAATACGCCGAACCAACCGATATATAAACGGTTGTTGGTGCTGGTGATCCATTCACAGAATCGATCCCATACGTTGGCGCTTGAGCGCTGTTGTAAGGTTGCTGTCATGGTTTTATAAGTGCGGTTAGTTGTTTTATAATCAGGCTGGTTTGTCTTTGCCTGTGATACTACTTTACAATGCTTTACAAAATTTAATCAAGTTTTATTACTTCAGTAAAGCTGATATAACCTATTAGCTTTACTTATTTAAAGGTAAGCACCGAGGTTAGGATACGCCTAAGCTCTCTTTTGTATGACATCACAATATATAGCAAGGGACTGGGGACTGGGTGAAAAGTCTTTTTGTGTCTAAGTTTTATCATCTGTTGATGTCCTAATCACCAAGGCTTTTGCTATATGTAGAAATTCTGATTCTATTGCTTACTAATCTGGGAATAATAACTTTGTAGATTACCGCTATTCCAAAAAAATTAACCCTCGGCTTACCACTGGGGGCTTTTTTTGTTTGGCAAAATGGCATATCTCTAAATTAGACGGTTGTTATGGTATTTAAGTAGGATACATTCCATGCGAAAGTACTGACTTGCATTACCCCTGGTAGTTAGCCAGGGGTTTTTATTGATTTTCACTTTAGTAATTGTGGAACTCTAAAAAAATTATTATTCACAAGTATCTTTCTTTAACTCAAAAACTAATGAAGTCATAAAATTATTTAAATGATTGCACTTATACACTCAAGGAATTATGAGTTATTCAAGACTATTTGGAAAGAAAGCAGCAGGTGAAATATGAAAAAATACTGCCAGTTCTTCAATGTGTCTGGTTGTTAATTTACGCCGCTTTTTCAATATAGCCGATACAATAGACTCTGTTTTGAAAATGGGTACTAAATCTTTTTGAAGTAGCCCATTTTCTTCTATTAAAACCTGAAGTAAGTCTACTCCATAAATATCAGGCACGGGCTGCTGCGTTTGTTCATACTCGTAAACTAGAGTGCCTAAAAGATTAAGATAATCTTCTTCATCTGATGTTAGCGGGGCGCTGTCTATTAAAGAATCGATAATTTTTTGAGTAGCAAATAACTCTTCCTCAGTCTTGATAGGACGAGGAGGGAATGCTTGCAGTAGCTCAATGTAGGTAGGGCGTTTATTTAAACCAAGGGTCATTTTTCCATTTGTCGGTATCGTACTCTGTATGGGTTATTATGTTACGAATAAATATTTTTTTTGTTTGATAGTCAATATAAGTAATAAGGCGATACTTGTTTCCTTGAATATTAAAAACTGTAAGTTCACCTACTGGATCGGCAGAGTTAAAAGCTTGGCGAACTTCAAGTATATTCTGCCACTTGGCTGATTTTGCAGCTTTGTACCAACCACGTAAACTAGACTCAGCATCGGGATACTTTTGATAAAAAAGTTTCAGTGCTGTAGTAGAAATGATGTGCATAATAAATGAATTTTCTTAGCGTAAAGCTCATAAACGTGTCTTTGCCTTGGTACAAACTGGTTATTTCCAAGTTAGCAATTTGCTAAGTTGGTGTCAAGAGCTTAACGATTAGGGTTTCTCGCTTTACCCCCAATCGCGGTAGACTTTCGGTAAAAGATACTTGTTACCAGGTTTAGCAAGTGCAATGGCATACCCGCCCACCGTAGGCGATCGCACTTTTAAGCTAATGACCATTTAAGTAGCATAAAAGCAGGGCTAGAGCCGCTTACTACAAGCGAATCAACCAGGAAAAATGAATAACGATTAGCTTACCATTCAAAGCAATGTATGAATACTGATTCTAGAATTTCCTGCATTTCGTTTATTAATAAGGTATGGCGATTTTAATTCACTAGGGAAGTGTCAATATAGGTTTATATCGAAGTCAAAAAATCAAGTACAACCAATTAACAATGACAGAAGCTAAAAACGTAATCGGTGGAAACCTAGAAGTCTGCTGCACTTCTCCCATAACTGGGTTTTACCGCGACGGTTTTTGTCGCACAGGTGGTCAGGATTTCGGGTCGCATGTCGTATGTGCTGAAGTGACATCAGAATTCTTGGAGTTCACCAAATCCCACGGGAACGATCTAAGCACACCTGTTGCTGATTTTAATTTTCCTGGACTGAAGCCTGGCGATCGCTGGTGTTTATGTGCTTCTCGCTGGCAAGAAGCTCTCAATGCTGGCGTTGCTCCACCCGTCATCCTCTCTGCAACCCATGCTAGAGCTTTGGAAATGGTTTCCCTAGACGAATTGAAAAAACATGCCTTAACTTCGTCTTGATTTGAAATTGGGCATTGAGCATTGGGCATTGGTCAATAATTAATAGTTATTCTTCCCCTACTCCCCCTGCTCCCTCATCTCCCCCCACTCCCCATTCCCCAATTCCAAATCAACCCACTGGAACTTCCACAGGTAGCTTTAATACATCGACAACCATAGTAATCAATTTGGTGGGGTCTATTGGCTTAGATAAATGCTGCTGAAACCCTGCTCTTAGGGCTTCTAGGCGGTCTTCCTCTCGCGTGTAGGCTGTTAAAGCGATCGCTGGGATACGTCCGCCTTTTTCTGGTTCTAAAGAGCGCAGTTTCCGAATCAGCGTATAACCATCTTGCTCTGACATGCCGATGTCGCTAATCAAGATATCTGGTTTTGCTTGTTCAAGTACTGCCAACGCTTCATCAACTGATGCTACCGCAGTGGCAAACGCCCCATATTCCTCAAACATAAAACTGAGAAAGTTACGGGTATCTGCTTCATCATCTACAACTAAAACTCTTAATCCAGCAAGGGGGGTCGAT
>NZ_JAIVFR010000943.1 GCF_020829685.1 Nostoc sp. CHAB 5715
TGGGTGGCAAGAATGCCATTATTATCGATGAAAGTGCTGATTTAGACCAAGCTGTTGTGGGGATAGTGCAGTCAGCATTTGGTTACAGTGGACAAAAATGTTCTGCTGCTTCTAGGGTGATTGTGCTGCAACCGATTTATGATGCCTTTGTGCAACGATTGGTAGAAGCGACAAAATCTCTGAATATTGGGGAAGCAGAGTTACCGAGTACACAAGTTGGGCCAGTGATTGATGCTAATGCCCGCGATCGCATCCGCGAGTATATTGAGAAGGGTAAGGCAGAAGCACAATTAGCCTTGGAATTACCAGCACCCGAACAAGGATATTTTATCGGGCCTGTGATCTTTAGTGAAGTATCGCCAAATGCGGTAATTTCCCAGGAAGAAATTTTTGGCCCTGTGCTAGCGGTAATTCGGGTGAAAGATTTCCAGGAAGCGTTAGCAGTCGCCAACGGTACAAACTACGCCTTAACTGGAGGACTTTATTCTAGAACACCTTCGCACATTCAGCAGGCAGAGACAGAATTTGAAGTCGGGAATTTGTACATCAACCGCAATATTACAGGAGCGATCGTTGGACGGCAACCCTTTGGTGGATTCAAACTTTCTGGAGTAGGTTCTAAAGCAGGCGGCCCTGATTACCTCTTGCAATTCCTCGAACCACGCGCAGTCACAGAAAATATTCAGCGCCAAGGTTTTGCACCAATTGAAGGTGCTGATTAAACCTTGTAGGGTGGGCAATGCCCACCTTTTTTTATATACTAAGTACAGAAAGAGTCTGATGAGTAATTTAGTTATAGTACTGGCTCCCCAACCTCAGGGCTATTTCGTTCTAAACATAAACCGCCCAGAACTAAAGTTCACAGGCTTTTAGCTTAAGTCCACTAAAGTGGACTAAAAGTCTTTCTTAGTCGTCTTTAGACGACTTTTGCTATTAGCCTCAGAATTTATTCTGAGGCGGGCTAGATGAGAATGAAATAGCCCTGCCCCAACCTACAGATATTATAGTTTAACCGAACCTGATATTACCCAAGGATCAATCTTTTTCTTGAAACCGATTTTTTAGATTTAAATGAAAAATCTAAATCTAAAATTGCCTTGATTATCTACTAGAATTTTCACCAATCTCATCATTACTTTCATTATTTTTTACCAAAATAACCAAACACAAACAACTAGCAGCTAGCTTTATTAAGTTCAAAGCTCCACTTTTTAATATAATAAAAGCGCCTAATCCTATCAGAACAAAAGGCACAATATTATTACCATAGCGAGTCAATACATCAGCTATTACTCTGTAGTTAGTTAATTTGTATGCCGCATAACACCAAACTCCTAACAATATAAAAAATAATCCGATAATTATCACAAAAGTCTCTAAATTGCTACTAGCAAATAATGGCACATAGACACTAATATTGTCACTACCATTTGCAACTGTAACGGCTGCCACGCTGTAAGTTTGAGGAGATAGTAAACTAGTAATTGTTGATGCCTTAGATTCTTCAGTTGTAGCTACAACTTCGTCCAATGCATCTTCTTCCTTATTGACTAAGCTGCTGATACCTATGGCAATTGGTAGTAAACCAAGTAATCCAATCCAGCTTTTTGATAAAACTAACCCACCAAATAAACCAGAAAGACTAAGGATTAACAAAACTGTAAAACCTAGAAACTGACCGGCAACTATATGCCTGCGGCGAAAGGTAGCATTTATTTGAGAAAAAAACAATAATAGAATGATAATATCATCAATGTTAGTGGCAATGAACGCAATTGACCCTGTAATGATTGCAGTAACTAACTCGTTCATATTTTAAGATAAACATAGATATACTTTTATCTTGCAGCAGCTACCGCGTTCGCGTTCGCATTGGCAAAGCCTCTCGTAGAGAAGCGTCCCAAACAGAAGAATGTAAAGAAATTCAACAACAGATACACACCTTAAATTATCTGTGTTTATCTGCAATACCAAACACCAAATTTTAATTTTTGCAATAAATCTCGTAAATCGTTGAAATTCCTTAAATAATTACTTTGTCTATTTTAAAGCTTAGTTGTGCTAAAAGGTTAATTTGGTATGGTGATAAATCGTAGGTTCTAAAAATCCAGGATGAGTAAGCTAGGGACAGCCTTCAGTGAAGGGATAATTGCCTTCATAGCCACTAACATAGATGACATCATTATCTTGTTAATATTTTTTTCACAGATAGATGTTAATTTTCGGCGGCGGCATATCTTACTTGGTCAGTATCTCGGTTTTGCAGCCATTATCATCGCTAGCTTACCAGGATTTTTTGGTGGATTGGTCGTACAGCGAGAATGGATAGGATTGCTAGGACTGCTACCAATAGCAATTGGAATTCAACAATTAGTATCTACAAAAGAAGAAACTACAACAGTTCAGACAGTCAGTAGTGATTTTAATCAGTTTACACCTACTAATCCTGTATTGTCTTTTATTGTGAGTATTTTGCACCCCCACACCTATAAAGTGGCAGCAGTAACAGTTGCTAATGGTGGTGACAATATTAGTATATATATCCCTTTATTCGCTGGTCACGATCTTACCAGCTTGGGAGTAATTCTAAGTATATTTTTTATCATGGTAGGGGTTTGGTGTGCGATCGCTTATTTTTTAAGCCGTCAACCTACCATTGCTGATATTTTAAGTCGCTACGGTAAAGCTATTGTACCTTTTGTATTAATTGGCTTGGGTCTGTTCATTATGTATGAACGAGGTACATTCACTTTACTACCTTAAGTGAGAGGTTAATCAATGTTGGATGCTGGATTTGAGATTGAACGATGAAAACCCCAATCTGAAATCTAAAGTTCGCTACGCAATAATCAGGTTTAG
>NZ_JAIVFR010000944.1 GCF_020829685.1 Nostoc sp. CHAB 5715
ATTGTGACTGGATTTAGCGAGATTGAACGCAGATTAAATCACCTTAGCGAACAAGTGATTGAGATTAAAGCCTATTTAATTCAAAGCCAAGGCACTATTCACAGTGAGTAAGTCTCTGGGGATTCAGTCTAGTAAGTTAAAGCGGACTTTTCAAAATCCCATAAAGTTTGTCATTAGTCATTTGTCATTAGTCATTTGTCACTTGTACTGAGCGAAGCCGAAGTATTTGTCATTAGTTACAGTTATATAACTGGAGATTCGCTATAGTTAAGGGTTAACAGGCAACGGCTAAAAGGAGTTAAAGAGATGGAAATTAAGCCAACTGACCCATCACTAGCACTCATGGAAATTCCCCCTGGCTATCTCAACATTATGGGTTACGTTGATCAGTCAGAAGTTAATGGGCCTGGTTGTCGTGCAGTCATCTGGGTACAAGGTTGTCTTCGTGAGTGTCCTGGCTGCTTTAATACTAACTCCTGGTCTTTTGAGGCTAACCAATTGATTGCTGTTGATACCCTTGCCCAGAATATTCTCAGTAATCCCCACAACACGGGTGTAACGTTCTCTGGTGGAGAACCCTTTTGGCAAGCAACTGCACTAGCGTCTTTAGCTCGTAAAGTAAAAGCTGCTGGATTAAATGTAATGTCTTTTACTGGATTTACTCTCAAGCAACTACAGTCTCAATCAGCGCCGCCAGGTTCTCAAGCTTTGTTAGAACAACTTGATATCCTGATTGACGGGCCTTTTGTACAATCTCTGGCAATTAATTCTCCCAACTCTCCAGTTTCTTCTAGTAATCAACGGGTTCGGGTGTTAAACCCGGCTTTCCAAGACCAGATTACTTGGGCTAGCGACCAGATAGAAATCCACATTCTCAAGGATGGTGGACGCATTGTCACCGGTTATCAAGGTGGGTTGGAATTGACGTAGTGGGGCATGGGGCATGGGGCATGGGGCATGGGGCATGGGGCATGGGGCATGGGGCATGGGGCATGGGGAGTTAAAACTTGAAAGTTCACCTTCTGAGGCTCGACGTTCACCTTCTGAGGCTCGACGTTGACCTTCTGAGGCTCGACGTTGACCTTCTGAGGCTCAAGTTTGACCTTCTGAGGCTCAACGTTCACCTTCTGAGGCTCAACGTTCACCTTCTGAGGCTCAACGTTCACCTTCTGAGGCTCAACGTTCACCTTCTGAGGCTCAACGTTCACCTTCTGAGGCTCAACATTGACCTTCTGAGGCTCAACTTCCAAGTTTTAACTTTCCCTCTCTCCCAATACAGTTCGGTTAGCTTGTTTATCGAGCGAAGATCCCCCCAACCCCCCTTCAAAAGGGGGGCTAATTTTCTCCTTTACCCCCTTAAAAAGGGGGTCGCCACAGGCGGGGGGATCTTATCCGAACCTATTATTGCCCTCTCTCCTGCCCAATGCCCAATGCCCCATCTTCAATGCATCTGTGTTTGAGACGGATTATATTTAAAAAAAAATACATATCTAAATTTGACTAAACCATTTCAGACAATTTTTACTGAACACCGGGTACTTTGGGCTGTTTTACTCCTGAGTGCAGCACTGGTGGTAACGCTAGCGCTATCACTTTCTCAAGGAGCAGTACCTTTAAGTATGTCGGAATTTTGGCAAGCCATTCTCCGCGAAGGCGATCCGGTTAAACAGACAATTCTCTGGGATTTGCGTCTCCCACGCATTATCGCTGCTCTCATTGTGGGCGCAGCTTTGGGAATGTCAGGAGCATTACTGCAAGGTATGTTACGCAATAGTCTTGCTGATCCATTTATTTTAGGCATTTCAGCAGGTGCAGGATTAATTGTAATTCTGATGATTGTGTGGCAAATATTCCCGATCGCAATTCCTTTAGCTGCGTGGATGGGAGCAATTTTAACTTCTGCGATCGTTATTTTACTCGGTCGTGCGGGGTCGGGAATTTCAGTTGAGCGGTTAATTTTAGGCGGAGTGGCGGTGAGTTCTTTATTAGGTGCTGTACAAAGTACATTGCTGCTTTTAGCTGAAGATGGTCAAATTCAAATTGCGCTGAGTTGGCTGGTTGGTAGTCTTAATGGACGGGGTTGGCAAGAAATTGCGACAGCTGGCCCTTACATCATCGTTGCATTGATCGGGGGATGCTTGCTGGCGCGATCGGTAAATGTGCTGGCTTTGGGGGATGATTTGGCTGTGGGTTTGGGGGTTTCGTTGACGCGATCGCGCCTGTTAATTGGTGGTGTCGCCACTTTATTAGCCGCAGGTGCAGTTAGCATCAGTGGCTTGATTGGATTTGTTGGTCTTGTTGTCCCTCACGGTGTCCGCCTCATCGTTGGTACAGATCATCGCTTTGTTTTGCCACTTTCCGCCCTTGCAGGTGCATGGTTACTGATTTTTGCAGATTTACTGTCTAGACTAGGAGCAGTAGAATTACCAGTAGGTTCCGTCACTGCGTTGCTAGGTTCACCGCTATTTATCTGGTTACTTTACCGTCGTTCTGCTGGGTTTAACAAATTTTGATCTGATAAACTTGGGTTAAGTATCTGATACTCTACGCTACATTCATGGCAATTCTAAAGCTGCTCAAATGCGACGCAGTTTTTTCTACGATTTCAGTAACTACGGTAAGGAGCATCCCAATCCCCCCCAATACATCGGGGGGTTAGGGGGGGTATTAGACACTTTGGGTAACAAATATAGCTTTTCAAACACCCTCTAAGAGTTGCAATCCCATATCTTGGATTGCTTCATTACGCTACCGCTTCATTCGCTTTTGACTTACACCTTTGTGCAAAATTGGGATGCCAAAGCTTTAGCTACCGAAGCATCCTTGCTGGCAACTAACAAGTTGTTTGAACTAGCAG
>NZ_JAIVFR010000945.1 GCF_020829685.1 Nostoc sp. CHAB 5715
AAAGGAATTTTGGCATTTAGAACCCGACCATTTAGATGAAACCCTAGTATGTTATGACAGTCGTACTGAAGACGGCTGGGATTTGGCAGATAAAGAATTAGCAAAACTGATTGCCGAAGTAGCAGAAAAAGACCCGCACATTACCATTATTATGGATTGCTGCCACTCTGGTTCCGGTACTAAAGACCCATTGCAAGAGACAGGAATACGTCGCTTCCCTACAGACAAGCGAGAACGCCCACTGGATAGTTTTATTTTTTCGCTTGCCGACTTAACGCAACTTTCAGATTCCCGTGACCCGGAAAAACACCCCACTGGCTGGAAGATACCCAAAGGTCGTCATGTACTTCTAGCTGCTTGTCGAGACTACGAAACAGCGAAGGAATACTACGGCGGTGACAAACACCGGGGTAGTTTCTCTTATTTTTTGATGGATACACTTTTTAAAGCCAATGGCAAATTGACTTATCGAGATTTGTTTGGGCGGACAAATGCCATCATCCGCAGTAAAATTACAGCCCAGTCTCCTCAGTTGGAAGTGAATAATCCTGAGGATGAAAACAAGTTTTTCCTTGATGGAGCGATCGCAGAACGTCACCCCTACTTTATTGTTAAAAATGACCCAAACTATGGCTGGGTAATTGATGCTGGTGCTGTCCACGGAGTGCAACCACCCAAAGACGGCGAAACCACTTTACTAGCACTGTTTGCCTTTGACGCCAATATCGAAGACCTGCGTGACCCAGCAAAGTCTGTGGGTACAGCAAAAGTGACTAGGGTGCTACCAACGCAGAGTCAGGTAGATATCAAAGATGTACCAAACCTCACTGCTGATGGTACTTTTTTGAAAGCAGTTGTTACCAGCCTACCGCTACCACCTTTAGGTGTTCACATTGAAGGAGATGAAGCCGGTGTAACTCTCGCACGCCAAGCACTAGCAACAGCTGGACTTGATGGTAGACAAGCTTCACCCTATGTGCGCGAGGAGAAAGAAGTTGGTAAAGCCGAGTTTCGCCTACTTTGTCGTCATCAACAGTATTTGATTGCCCGACCTACAGATGACCGACCTTTAGTAGCTCAAATTGATGGCTATAGTCCAGACAATGCAAAACAGGCAATTAAACGTTTAGAACATATTTCCCGTTGGACAACAATTGCGGAACTCTCAAATCCAGCAACTAAGATTAGAGCCGATGATGTAGAGATGAAACTCATCTTTGAAAATGAAGAATCATCTCAATTGCAGCAGATGCGTTTGCAGTACACGTATAGGGATGGTAGGTGGCAAAATCCGGAATTTAAACTGAAACTTACCAATAGAAGTCAGAACCCACTTTACTTTGGCTTAGTCAACCTTTCAGACAGTTTCGCTATTAGCGCCCCATTTTTTGAAGCAGGTAGTATTAGGCTGCAACCAGGAGAAGAAGCCCTGGCTCTAAGTGGCGAAGACTTGATACTCGAAGTCCCAGACGAGTTGTGGTTACAGGGGATTACTGAGTACAAAGACATGATTAAATTGATTGTCAGTAACGAGGAATTTGATGCTAAATTGCTGACTCAGAATAAACTTGATGCTCCTCGTCCACCTGCCACAAGAGATTTAGAATCTGCAAATCAAAGTAGCCTTGACCGTTTGATGAATCGAACTCAAAATCGTGAAATCAAAGCTAAAAGTGCAGCGAAGTCTGACGATTGGTATGCACAGGAAATTACCATTACCACTGTACGTCCCTTAGACTCTACCCCAGTTTCTCAGAGAGAACAAAAATTATTAGGAGCAGGGGTGAAATTACAGGTGCATCCTAACTTGGTGGCAAATGCTCGCCTAACTACCACACCGCAAGTCAGCCGAGATTTAGGAAATCAAATTTTGCCCCCTATCCTGCGGGAAGATGCAGAAGTTACTCGACCTTTCCAATTTACTACCAGTCGAGGTACTGACCCTGGATTAAGTGTATTGGAATTGAACGAGATTCAAGATTACACAGTTGTCACTCCAGATGCACCTTTAAAGTTATTAGTAGATACACCACTAGCAGACAATGAATACCTTCTTGCTGTTGGCTATGATGGGGAATTTTTCTTACCCTTAGGTCGCGGTAAAACAACTCCAGATGGCAAAACAGAAATTAAGATAGAACAATTACCAGCCCCAGTTAGTCAGGGAGAACGTAGCCTGCAAGGGTCTATTCGCATCTTCTTTGAAAAAGTAATCAGTCGATATTTGGGGCAAGAATTTAAGTATCCCCTTTTAGCGGTGGCTGAGGTGGGAGACGACAAGAAAGGAACCTATAAACGGGATGTAGTTGATGTTCAGCAGCAAGTAGCAAAAGCCAAACGAATTGCTCTTTATATACACGGTATTATTGGCGATACTGAAAATTTAGTTAGCAGCATTAAACAACCCATATTGCAAGCAGATGGGCAAAAGCTTTCCATCAGCGAACTTTACGACGTGGTTCTTACCTTTGACTACGAAAACTTGAATACTTCAATTAAAGAGAATGCTGAAAATTTGAAACGGCGGTTAACAGAAGTGGGTTTAGGAGCAAACCACAGTAAAGAACTGCACATTATTGCTCATTCAATGGGAGGTTTAGTTTCCCGTTGGTTTATTGAGCGAGAAGGAGGTAATAAAATTGTCCAACATTTAATTATGTTAGGTACACCAAATGCCGGTTCTCCTTGGCCAGTTGTTGAAGATTGGGTAAAACTGACTTTGGGTATTGGGGTTATCCGCAGTCAATTGGCGCAGAGCTTTAAGTTTCTGAGTAATCTCGCTAGTTGCAGTGCGATAGGGTTCTAGATACCGTTCTTTGCCCGTGAGAAGATAGCCCCGTTGTCCAGTCTCT
>NZ_JAIVFR010000946.1 GCF_020829685.1 Nostoc sp. CHAB 5715
CCTAGACGCAAACATTATTGGGACAGATATTTCTTTGGTAGAAACAATTCCTGATGAGTTCAACCTGTTTAGCTCTGTATTGAGTGCAGAATTATGGGACATGGCAAAACAAGCAATTATAAATTTAGATTCGCGTTATCCCAAACGCTGTTATCTCAAATTATGGCAACTCATGGTTTCAGGTAAAAACCAAACCCAACAAGCATCTGCATTAGGAATCAGTCAAGGCGAGGTTTCCAAGCGTTGGAAGGAATTGTCTCTACCAAAGAAATATCTGTCCCAACAATGTTTGCGTCTAGGCTTTGGTGTTGTCGTAAACGTTCTTTTGTGATAAAGTTCAGAATCTCATACCGGGCTACAACTGTAGCCCAACGCTGAAATTCTTCCATCCCTCCGTGGTGAAACTCTCCTGCTTTCACAGCTTCATAGACTTTCATCATTGCGGCTTGTGCTGCATCTTCCCAAGATATAGGACTTTCTCTAGTATATTTGCGAGCAATCTTAATGATCAGCTCTTGATGTTTTGCATCAATTATTAGATGTGTAACAGGCTCTGCCATTGGTTTTGACTGCATAAGTATTAATATATCAACTTATAAAAGCATATAAAAAGAGCATAGCGATACTCTACACGAGCCGCTGGGCGATCGCACATTTAGTCAGGGAGACTAATCTAGGATCTATATGTTCCCGATTCTTTAACAAACTTTGGGGGTTTAAGTCCCCTGCCTAAGAAGGGCAGCGCGTTTTGTGTCGGGGTTTAAATCCCCGTCACAAAACGTAATTGCGAACTTGTACTGAGCGTAGCCGAAGTATTGCGAATTGCGAATTGCGAATTGGTTTAAGTAATTTTACTGTCTCCCGATACTTCCGTTTTCTTAAATCTTTATATAGATATGTTCTACAGCCAGCTTTTATGCACCTACATGGGAAATAATTAGCTGACACTTCCACGCTCCACCTTTGGTAAAAGGGATAAAAAACCCTTGCCAGAATTAGGATAAAAAATTTTCCAAAAATTTTGGAATAATCTCTTTTTCTCATTTGTTGTTGAAAGTGAGAGCAAACAAAATCCAATTCTTATCTGAGAAAGGAATTAGAAAATGAAAATCAACAAGTTTTTATCAACTATACTTTTAACTACAGTAAGTGTATCAAGTATTGTTTACACTTCCTTTTTGAGTTCAGCTTCAGCAGCACCAATAGAGATTAAAATTAGCAATATTAGTGAGCAATTAGCTCCCAGTAAGTTATTGCGAGGTGATCGTGAATTTGATGGTCATGGGCCAGCTGTTAAAAGTAATGTGAGATTGCGTATTGGTGATCGTGGTCAATCTTTGTATGCAGATATTTACATTCATGCAAAAGAAACTAAGAGTGATTGGTCAGAAACAGAAGGAAAATGGACTCGTAAAGTCTGGCAAGCTCCCAAGGGAAAACGCATTACAAAAATTGTTTCCGATAATTTCTCGGAAACAAGCTTTATCAGTAAAAAAGCCGGGTCTCAATTTCTTGGACCCGGTGCAGATTTTAAAAAGTTTGCAGGGGCTATTCTTGATGCACTGACAATTATTACCGGAATGTCAGGAGTAGAGATTCTTGGTTTAGCTAGAGCAGGTATAGCTGCTGTACCTGATGGTGGTAATCACATTCATATAGTCACGGCTTCGGGAGATGACCGCACAGAATTAGTCAAACTATTTGCGATTGTTGGTGATACGGGTGGTCCTGATATCAGCGATGATAATAACCCCAAAGATGATACTCGCATAGTTGCGATTGAGTTCAATCCTGTTCGTGTTGAATTAGAATAGGCAATGATTTTTAACCTTTCTGGAAAGTAGCGATCGCTTTAATTTTCAGCGAAGCGATCGCATTTTTTAAATTTAGCAGAGGTAGTAAAGGTGTTGATAAATTCTAATTTAAAAGCAGAAAATTTTACCATATTAGTTAGATAGTTACAAGTGTTACAAACAAACACTGTACTAAAATATTAGTAATAATCACATAAAAATACTTAATTTCTTCCTGTACCTCTAAATACTCTGCCACTGCTGCCAAATCTTCCATTGCCCGATTCAGGCGATTTAGCAAGCGTTTCAAATTTAGGTACTTTCATTACTTTTGCTCCCCTCAAGTTGGTAAATTCTGAACTATATAGTTGCTCAACTTAAGTATTAAATAAAATTATTACCAATAGTTTAGGAAAAGCAAAGACGTGAACCGTTTCCAAAAGCTATCCTCAATTGTGTTCCTGCTATTAGCCTTCATTTATCCACCTGCTTTGGCTTCAGCCAAGGATACTACTCTCAATCATGTTCTCAATGAACAGAGTCTTGATGCACAGACAAAATTAGTTGGAGAGCAAAGTGAACAGCTTTTGTTAGCTCACCGACGAACTCGACGACGTTATCATAGACGGCAACGGACTGGAAAATATTATTATCAACGCCAGCGGAATCGACGAAATTATTATAGACGACGCTATCGCTCTGTACGTTATCGCGGACAACCATATCGTCATGGAGAATGGGAACTTGTGCGCGATCGTCATGGACGATTAATGTATGATTGGCAGCGTTAATAGTACACTTTACCCCTAATTTTCCCAGAGAATCTTTATGCGTAAATCCTCATGTAGGCAGACTTGTTCGAGATAAGCGCGATACCCTGTGATTTTTAAGAGAGGAAATTTGTAGTATGCGTAGGCGCAGCCCGCCGCAGGCATCGCAGTTTGTCAATTGGAAATTTAACTTTTCAATCCCCCAGAAAACAATTTACCAACTTCCGCCAAATCTACATTTCCACCGCTGATGATGACACCAATTCTCGCCTCTGGTTCTGTCACC
>NZ_JAIVFR010000947.1 GCF_020829685.1 Nostoc sp. CHAB 5715
CTTGAAAAAGGGTGAAGTGAATTCGTTTATCCCGAACGGATCGCAAGACATAGTAGACGCACGAGTAATCAATGCATCTACCAAGAAAGCCGGGGCTATTTCATTCTCATCTAGCCCGCCTCAGAATTCATTCTGAGGCTAATAACAAAAGTCCACTAAAGTGGACTAAGAAAGGCTTTTAGTCCACTTTAGTGGACTTGGACTATAAGAGAGGAACTTCAGTTCTGGGCGGTTTATGTCTAGAACGAAATAGCCCTGGTATCCAACAAAGGCAATAGTCTATTTTTGATGTTTCTTTTCAATTTTGTGACTAACTGTAGCCATAGTGAATGTAGCAGTATAGTACCGCATCATACCAATTTAGGATTTTGTGTAGAGACACTATACATCGCGTCTCTACATCTAGATTCATACTGCTTGTGAATTTTCCTAACGTCCATTGCACTCATGTCTCAATAATACTCAGAGTTATTGAATAGCCAGCTACTATAGCGTTTCTTAGTATCAACACAGACCTACTAACCCCCAGTTCCTTAAGAGCTAGCGCTGGGGAGTATGCCTCAAAGCCTCTCTCCTTTAGGATAGGACTTACGCAAAAATTGCTAAAAAGCTTAATTTATCGAACCGCCCTTCGGGTTCACCAGTCGCCTACGGCGGGAAACCCGCCTACAGCGCTGGTTCACCAAGACGCCAAGAGCGCCGAGAATTCGTAGAGTGTGCGTAAGTCCTATAGGAGAGAGGAATGGAAGTGAGGTCAAAATGTATTGCATACAAACGA
This sequence comes from Nostoc sp. CHAB 5715, assembly GCF_020829685.1. Classification (GTDB taxonomy): domain Bacteria; phylum Cyanobacteriota; class Cyanobacteriia; order Cyanobacteriales; family Nostocaceae; genus Nostoc. Next base: position 779 of record NZ_JAIVFR010000947.1, read on the forward strand.
GCATCGCTATAGAAAACACCATTTTCCAAAGCCATAGTGTTAAGCGTTCATCACACGATGGATTTTAAGCTTTAAACCACTGTTGTTTGTCCTAAGCAGCTGGCTGTTGATTAAAAACCCTTTTATTTTTACTTTGATCAGCACAATTCAGGTAAATGGGCAACATACTATGTCAAGGGTGACTGAAAAGCCAAAACCAACTGAGCAGGCATTTAATCAAGAACAACCTAAGATTTGGTGGGGTATCGCTGTAGCTGTGCCAATAGTAATCGCGGCTGGGATACTAGGTACAGCTAAAATCGAGCAGCTGAGAAAACTAACTACATCTGCCCCCGTAATGCCATCTACCAATAGCATTAGTGCTGTAGGGCGTTTGGAACCGCGAGGCGAAGTTGTTAAATTGTCTGCCCCATCATCAGGATTAGCACCATCGTCACGAATTCAGCAACTTCTGGTGAAAGAGGGTGAACAGGTAAAGCAAGGCCAAATTGTCGCAATTTTAGACAACCGCGATACCCAAATAGCCGGACTACAAGAGGCAAAAGCCAAAGTGCAAGAAGCCCGTGCGAATTTAGCGCAAGTCAAAGCCGGATCTCCAAGAGATATTCAAGCCCAAAGAGCAGTTATTGCTCGCCTACAAGCGCAGTTAGTTGGGGAAAGGAATGCAGGCCAAGCAACGATCGCGCGGATTGCAGCTCAGTTAAGTGGTGATAAACTTGTCCAACAAGCAACCGTGAATCGCTTAGAAGCTGAACTCAGTGGGCAAAGAGATGTTCTCAGAGCGACAGTTGCACGTATCCAAGCCGAACAGCGCAATGCTCAAGTCGATGCCGGACGCTATGATTATTTATACAAAGAAGGTGCTATTTCTCAGCAAGAGCGGGATAGAAGACGCTTGAGTGCAGTAACTTCTAATCAACAGGTGGCCGAAAGCCAAGCTACCCTAAAGCAAACATTAGCAACTCTACGACAGCAACTTGCCGAAGCCAGAGCTACCCAAATACAAAATTTAGCAACTTTGCAACAGCAGCTAATCGAAGCCAAAGTTAACCGTGATCAAACCGTAGCAACTTTGCAAAGACAAATCGATGAAGAAAAGGCCAAACTGAGCAGAATTTTAGATGTTAGTCCTACCGATGTGCAAGTAGCGCAAGCCCAAGTTAGTAATGCGATCGCAAATATCAGAAAAGCCGAAGCAGAACTAAAGTTAAGCTACGTTCAAGCACCAATCGCTGGAGAGATTTTAAAAGTTTACACCAAATCAGGCGAAGCGATCGGTGCAAATGGCATTGCTGAAATTGGACAAACCAGCCAAATGTTTGTGATTGCTGAAGTCGCTGAAGACAGTATTGGTAAAGTGCGTATTGGTCAAAACGCCACTATCAGCAGCGATAATGGTGCATTTAGCGGCGAATTAAAGGGAACTGTTACTGAAATTGGCAGAAAAATTGGTAAAAAAGATGTGCTGAATACAGATCCAGCAGCAGATGTGGATGCCAGAGTCGTAGAAGTAAAAATTGCTCTGCCTCCAGAAGATAGCCAGAAAGTTTCTGGTTTAACTTACGCCAAAGTTGTTGTCGAAATTAATAACTAATCAAGCTATGGGTGAGCATTAATACCATATTTAATTACGAATTACGAATTACGAATTATTTTATCGTAAATTAAAGGGTTTAAGACCCCTACATCTATATGTAGCAGCAGTTTCAGTCCTTCGACTTCGCTCAGGAACCATTGGGGTTTAAATCCAATACGGTTCAGTTAAGGCCAAAACTCTTTATCAAAGTCAAATTTTTTAACGAACCGCCAAGGACGCCAAGGACGCAAAGAGAAGGAAGAAATGCTTAACTGAACTGTATTGGGTTTAAATCCCCGTCTGAAATGTCTTTAATTTTGAATTTTGAATTTTGAATTGTTAACTGTGCTTGGATGCCTATAAAATGAGTAGTTTTTCCCGCACCCGGTTCCCCAATTAAAGCGATGCGGTGTCCTTGAGTTTTACCAATTCGTTCAGAACACAAGCCCATTCGTTCAGAACACAAGCCCATTCGTTCAGAACACAAGCCCA
>NZ_JAIVFR010000948.1 GCF_020829685.1 Nostoc sp. CHAB 5715
AGATGAGCTAATCCAGAAGCTAACTCAGATTATTCTCGAAAATGCTGGTGCTGATCGGTGTGCGTTAATTCTGTTTCAAAATGGCTTATGGGAGGCTTTAAAGACAGATCCAAAGTCTAGCACCGAATTGCTGCTGGAGGAACTTGAGATATGGGTTGAAGAGTGAATAGAAGCACTAGATGACACACTCTTACCCAGTGTTTCTTGCAAGTTGAGTTTGAGATTTTTTTGTTGCAAAATCACCCACAAAAGTTCTGGATAGCGTTGTTCTAAGTCTTCTACTTTGGTTTTGGCTCCCCAACGGGCATAGCAGTAGTAAGCTTCTTGCATATAGACCTGGGCAATTTTTTCTTTGCCCCAATCAAGGTAGAATTTGGCAGCCAGTTCATTGCTAAGTGCTGCTTCTTGGATGTAGCCATTTTCTTTTGCTCCAGCAATGGCGCGATCGTAAAATTCAATTGCTGCGGTTTTTTGTGCTAGTATCCGACACTTTTCTGCCTCCACCAATTGGAATCGATGGTGATGATTCATGGGTGCATAATTTGCCCATTGTTGCATGGTGTCCTGATTTTCTGCTACCTGCTGTAAAATCTTCTGTTGTTGTGCGGCTGACGACGTAGGAAATAAAGCTAGTTGCAACAGCGAATCATAAAGGTTTTGCACTGGAGTGTTTACCATCGCATATCCTGAACCGGAATATTGTTTGGTTTTGACAGCATATTCCACTGCCAAATCTAATTCTTGAAACAGATAACAAAGCATCAATTTGTTGACAAATAAATGCCATAAACCAGCGCCATCATTAGTTTGCTCAAGTAACGCCAGCATTGACTTTTCATCGCAGGCTGTGCCAACTAATTCCCAAGGAGTAGTTTTTGACTCGATTAAATTCAAGACCACTTGGTGAGAAATATTGTTATAGTTGAGTGCGGTTTTTTGGTTTATTTTTTCTATTGCTCTCCCATAAATCGCTAATTCATTAGCTAATTTGGTTAATTCTTGACCAGCGATGTAAGCCTGCAAGCAATAAACGCAGGCAGCATAACCAGCATAAGCCAAATCCCCACTATTTAAACCACTGGTATAGGCTTGTAGTAATGGCTTGAGCGTTGCTGTTACAGGCTCTTGCCAGTGGGCGATAAAATGATTAACGACCACAAGGACTAGTGCTTCATATTCCTGATCTTGAAACTTAGGCAGCAATTGCAACGCTAAATTACCCAATTCATGACCTATTGGAATACTGTTTGGTTGACCACAAAGTATAAGTCCATAACCTGAGTAAGCCAAGGCAGAGGCGGAAGTATTTCCGTAGATTACAGAAAGAGTAACTTCCTTGAGCACCACCAAGCGATGGAGTTTAGGTTTTGCTAGATAAGCAGGAGTAGTTACTTTGACTAAGACACGCAAGGCTGCACGTAATTCCAAATTTTGCATCTCTGGCAAATCAACCAATTCAATAATTGTTTTGCCACTCAAGGTAGCTTGAGTCTCTTGCAAAGCGAGAACAAAATCCTCATCTGTTGGTTCTTTGGGAAACTCAATGCCAATCGGCTGCAAAAATTGCATGGCTGTATTGATCGCTGCCAATAATTTTCCTTGGACTGTGTAAGCTTCAATTTTTACTTCGTATACTTTGGCTGTATCAGTCACAGCTTTGGCGTGTTGTAAAATTTCCTGGGCAAAATCTTCCATTGCGTCAATTTCGCCACACAGATAACTGGCTTCGGTTGCTTCGCTATACAAACTTAAAGTCAGATTGTAGTCAGATTCCCAAGGGTTGAATGGTAGTAATTGGATACCTATTTTCAGATAAGCAATTGCTGAACTGTATGCAGTTGAGGCTTTTGCCTTTTTTCCAGCCATGAGATTTAACTGTGCGAGTTCATGGCGTTCTTGAGGTTGATGGAAATGTTCAGGCCCAATATTTAGCTGATTAGCGATCGCAAAAATCCGATCTTCTAGTTCAGCTTTAGAGGTATTTTGCCACAGCAGGCGACCAATTTTGACATGGGTTGTCTGTTTGTGATCTTCAGGAATCAGTGAGTAAGCGGCTTGTTGGACGCGATCGTGCAAGAATTTATATGCTACAGCATGAGCAATTTCTTGATTACTAGCTTGATTTTCTTGACCTACATAAAACTTATAAACTTCGCTCTGTGGTATAATCAAACCTTCCTGTAATGCTTTCCACAATGCGGTGGCAGTTTCGGTTTGGGATTGTTGATAAACAATCGCCAAGGTATGTAAATCAAACTGATTACCAATACAAGCCGCCAGTTTTAAAACCTCCTGAGTTGCTGGTGTTAGTTTCTGCAACTGTTGTGCCATAAACTCCACCACATCATCTGTCAGCGCCAATTGCTTGATTTGGGCAATATTACATTGCCAATGCCCGATTTGAAAATTAAATTGAATATAATTATCCTGATGCAGTGCCTTGAGAAACTGGGTGGTGAAAAAGGGATTCCCTTTGGTTTTTTGATACACCAGTTGCGTTAATGGCTGTGCTAGTTCCAGTTGACAATTGAGGGTATCTGCTAACAATTGATTCACACTTACTTGACACAGTGGACTGAGGATAATATTGTTAATTACCGCTCCTGCATTACCTATCTCATTTAATGTCAACATTAAAGGATGTGCCGGGAAGACCTCATTATCTCGGTATGCCCCAAGCAGCAACAAGTAGCCCCTCTGGGATTGATCCATGAGTAGCTGCATCAGTTTCAGTGATGCCGAATCTGCCCACTGCAAGTCATCCAAAAACATTACTAAGGGATGTTCTAGTGTGGTGAAAATTTGAATAAATTTCTGGAACAGCAGATTGAAGCGATTTTGAGCA
>NZ_JAIVFR010000949.1 GCF_020829685.1 Nostoc sp. CHAB 5715
TCTCAAGGTAAATGATTTTGATAAAAATGCCAGACACTTATCAGCATTAGCTGTACATGAATCAGCTAAAGTCATGGATAATCCTGCTGATTTAATCAACGTCGCTATTGGCGAACTAATCAAACAACGGTACGAATTACCGGGATTTTACACTTTAGACAGATTAGTACGTCGTATACGACATTTAGTTAATCAAAAAATATTTAATTTTGTTATTAACCGACTTGCGCCAGTATCTACATATAATCGATCTGCTAAATTACCGATTCGTTTCCAAGTCATGTACAATTTAGCGATCGTTTGTTCAATTTGCGATGCTTGATTTACCAAATCAGCAGCAATGCTCAAACAGCCGACTCTTTGCGCTTCTTCTAAGGCTGTTTCAATATCAACATTTTCCTGCGTCAGCGCCTGAACTTGAGCCGCCCCTTTGAGATACTTGGCCAAGTTACGCGCTTCGTTAGTTACCTGTTTCAAGGTATCCACATCAGGATTGGCAGCAATTTCCTTTTGGATAAACTTTTGGTGCGATTCTGGCAGTTTTTCCATTTCCTTCACAAGTGGGGCGATGTAGCGCGGGGGAAGGGTGTTATCTGCGGCTTTTTCCTTAACTGCTTCGGGTAATAAATCTGAGGACATGGCTGTCCATTCGTCGTTGAGTTGACGCACTTCCCGCCTGGTGATGCGATCGCCTTTTTGGGCGGCTTCACTCACCATCTGTTGTACTTCGGGTACTGCTTTGGAGGTTTCAACAAAAGCCCGTTTACTGAAGTTGTTCACAGTTCCGGGATCAAGTTTACCGTCTTCGATGAGAGTATCGGCACTATTTGCCAGTTGAATCCAGGAGTATGCTTGACTTTTGCTGATTTCCCGCTCTTTTAGCCATCGCAGAAAGCCAGTACCGCGTCCGTCACCACCAACTTTCTCTCTGTCGCGGATAGCCCGTAAAATTCGCCCCCGCCAGATTTCAGTTTGCAAATCAAAGCGATCGCATACCTGCCAAGCTACTTCTAGCTGTTCTTGAAAATCTGACTCTAGAATCTGTTCATCTTCTGGATCGGGCAGTTCAAAGCTGATATCTGCTGGCTGTAGTAAAGCAGCAGCAAGGTTGTTTATGGAGTCGGTGTCTTGCACGATTGATGACTAACTAGTGGATGCGATCGGCTTATTATGCCACAATCTGTGGACTCTCACTTAAGGGGGAGTACGGTATCTTGAGTTACAACTAACAAATATAGTAGGAAGCCGTAAACCAACTTTGTAAAGTCTTTAATTAATTAGAGACAATAAAAATAAAACGATGAATCAGGTAGACTACCTCCGCATAAGCTTAATTGATCGCTGCAATTTTCGTTGTCAATACTGTATGCCAGAGGGAGTAGAACTGGATTATATTCTCAAGCAACAGTTGTTGACTGATGAAGAACTACTCACCTTAATTCAAGAGGTATTTATTCCAGTAGGCTTTAAGCGGTTTCGGTTGACTGGGGGTGAACCCTTATTGCGTCCGCGCGTGGTAGATTTAGTAAGCGCGATCGCAACTCTCCCCCAAACTCAAGACCTCTCAATGACCACCAACGGTTTTTTGCTGGCTCCGATGGCACAAAACCTCTACAATGCAGGTCTGCGACGAATTAATATTAGTCTGGATTCTCTTGATCCCGATATTTTCGACCAAATTATCGGTAATCACGGGCGTTCTCGTTGGCAACAAGTTTGGCATGGGATTCAAGCTGCTCATCACGTCGGATTCGACCCCCTAAAGCTGAATGTGGTGGTGATTCCTGGCGTTAATGACCACGAAGTTCTAGATTTAGCAGCCCTGACAATTAACAAACAATGGCACGTTCGATTTATTGAATTTATGCCCATTGGTAATGTGCATTTGTTTGGCGATCGCGGTTGGGTATCTTCAGCCGAGTTACGAGAATCTATCCGCGATCGCTGGGGCTTGACAGAATCACAAGTTCGTGGTGCAGGCCCTGCTGATGTCTTTCAAATTCCCGGTGCGAAGGGGACACTGGGATTTATTAGTCAAATGTCGGAATGTTTTTGCGATCGTTGTAACCGGATGCGCCTGAGTGCTGATGGCTGGCTGCGTCCTTGTTTATTAAATGAAACTGGTCAAATAGATTTAAAAACTGCTTTGCGTTCTGGCACTAGTACCGCCCAATTACAAGAGCAGGTGAGGCATTTACTCGGAATCAAGCCAGAAATTAACTTTAAAGGGCGCGATTCTGGTAACAAGGGTATATACACCCGCACGATGTCGCAAATTGGCGGATAGTCATTGGTCATACTGAATCAAAGGCTGAAAATCTCTTCCTGTATGGGGTGTCAAATTATAGATTTGCTCAACTCGACAGCGTGAGGAGCGATGCCTGCGGTGGTCACTGAGCCTGTCCTGAGCTTGTCCTGAGCGTAGCCGTTGGCGTAGCCTCTCGTAGAGAAGGGCGTAGCCGACTTGTACTGAGCGCAGTCGAAGTAAGGGCGCAGCCGAAGTGCGGGCTACGCCTACGCTAAGATTGATTCAAAATTGGTGAAAAAGGTTCTTGCTAAAAATCTCCAATTTGCTGCAAAACTACAAAATACTTGGCCAGGATAGAGTCAGTAGCATAATTAAATTACTTGACCAAAACAAAAGCAGCAGCCACAAGACACTACTAATTATCCTGAAGTTCCCTCGCTCGACGAAATCAGTACTTTTGATGAATTGCTGCTCGTGCCAAAGTTGCCAAACTCGAAATGCAGTGTAAAGTGTACCAATAATTACCACTAAACTTGGCAACCAAACTCTACTGACTATTTGTTCAGTGACAATTTGGATAATAAGAACTAGCAAG
>NZ_JAIVFR010000094.1 GCF_020829685.1 Nostoc sp. CHAB 5715
ATTACACTCGCCAAAATGGCGAACAAAATGTCCATACAGTCATTTGTCCTTTGTCATTTGTCATTAGTCATTTGTCCTTTGTCATTTGTCCTTTGTCAATAACTAATGACCAATACTTCGACTACGCTACTTCAGCTGCGCTCAGTACAAGTCAGTACAAGTGACTAATGACCAATGACTAATGACTAATGACTATTTGTGTGTGTGTGGTCGTGAAGAGGAATTATAAGTAAAATGCGTTTATCTCCCATGTTGCTGGCAGCAGTAGCAATTACAGTCCCTTTGGGCGGTTCATTTAGTGCAAATGCAGAAACCGCCAACAGTTCAAAACAGACAACAGAAGTTTTGACACTAGAAACAAATCAGCGACCAGAAAAGGATACTGGTCAGGTTGATAGTAAAAGTTTAGAATCTCGACCTAATCCGACAGGGGTTATGGAGGCAAAGAAATCCCGCATTGTCGCAGTTTACCCTGCCAATCCAGCAGCAATGCCTGCGGTGGTCACTGAGTCTTGGGAGAGCGTAGCCGTTGGCGCAGCCTCTCGTAGAGAAGGGCGCAGCCGAAGTGCGGGCTATGCCTACGCAACCCCAGAGGTAATAGTGCCAACCTCCACAACGCCAAAAACTGCACAAACCCCTCAAATCGATCCTAACCCTACTCAACAGCCATCTCCCGCTCCAGACATTCCACCGCCAGAAATTCAACAACCAACGCCTTCCCCAACTCCTGAGACTACTCCAGTCCCAGAAAATCTCAACCCACCGACAACGGAACCTTTATTACCTACAACTCCAGAACCATCTGCCACTCCTGATCTTCCATTCCCAGGTAGTCAACAAAGAACCCCTGCCCCAAGCCCAGGTGCGACTCCCACTCCGCAGAATGTTAACCCGCCGACAACTCCGGGAGATACTCAACCAAACACAGCCCCAGAAGCCAATGACCCTCGCGTACTGGTATCGGAAGTAGTAATTAGATCACAGACTGGGCAACTACCACCAGGACTCGAAGACCAAGTTTATAGAGTAATTCGTACCCAACCAGGACGAACGACAACCCGCAGCCAACTGCAAGAAGATATTAACGCCATCTTTGGTACTGGCTTTTTCTCCAACGTCCAAGCATCGCCTGAAGATACCCCCTTGGGAGTCCGAGTGAGCTTTGTTGTACAGCCTAACCCCGTTTTAAGCAAGGTAGAAGTGCAAGCCAATCCTGGCACTGGTGTTGCTTCTGTACTCCCAGCTAATACTGTGGATGAAGTATTTCGGGAGCAGTATGGCAAAATCCTCAACTTGCGTGACTTGCAAGAAGGCATCAAGCAGTTAAACAAGCGGTATCAAGACCAAGGTTACGTACTAGCCAACGTGATTGGAGCGCCACAAGTCTCTGAAAACGGAGTTGTTACCTTGCAAGTAGCAGAAGGTGTAGTAGAGAATATTAGAGTCCGGTTCCGCAATAAAGAAGGTCAGGAGACAGACGAGAAAGGACAACCGATTCGGGGACGGACACAGGATTACATCATTACGCGAGAAGTGGAGTTGAAGCCGGGACAAGTATTTAATCGCAACACAGTACAAAAAGACCTACAGCGCGTGTATGGACTGGGACTGTTTGAAGATGTGAATGTCTCCCTTGACCCTGGTACTGACCCTAGCAAGGTGGATGTAATTGTAAATGTGGCTGAACGCAGCAGTGGTTCTATTGCGGCTGGGGCAGGGATTAGTTCTGCTAGTGGACTTTTTGGAACAGTTAGCTATCAACAGCAAAACCTGAACGGTAGGAACCAAAAACTGGGAGCAGAAGTACAGGTGGGAGAACGGGAACTGCTGTTTGACGTGCGATATACTGACCCCTGGATAGCCGGAGATCCTTACCGGACTTCCTATACAACCAATCTTTTTCGCCGCAGTTCCATTTCATTGATCTTTGATGGCCAAGATGAAGATATTAGGACGTTTGACCCAGGTAATCCTACTAATACAGATGCTCAGGATCGCCCCCGGATTCTCCGTCTAGGTGGTGGTGTCACCTTTACCCGTCCCCTCTCCGGCAATCCTTACAAAACTTCAGTCTGGACTGCCTCAGCAGGTTTACAGTATCAACGAGTTTCTGCGCGTGATGCTGATGGCAACCTCAGAAAAACAGGAGCCGTATTTGATGATGATAACGGCAACCGCATCAGTGAAGAAATTCCACTAACCTTATCTGACGGTGGTCAAGACGATTTACTACTGTTGCAACTGGGAGCACAGCGCGATCTCCGTAATAACCCATTGCAACCCACTAGCGGTTCTTATCTCCGCTTTGGGGTTGATCAGTCGGTTCCCGTCGGGTTAGGAAACATTTTACTCACCAGATTTCGGGGAAGCTACAGCCAATATTTACCCATCAAGCTGATTAGCCTCTCCAAAGGCGCACAAACCTTAGCATTTAACCTGCAAGCAGGAACTATCCTTGGTGACTTGCCTCCCTACGAAGCCTTTACCATTGGTGGCAGCAACTCCGTTCGGGGTTATGAAGAAGGAGCATTAGCTAGTGGACGCTCTTATGTGCAAGCATCAGTAGAGTATCGGTTTCCAGTTTTTTCAGTAGTTAGCGGCGCACTATTCTTTGATCTCGGCAGCGATCTCGGAACTAGTACTAGGGCGGCTGAAGTTTTGAACAAAAATGGTAGTGGCTACGGCTATGGTCTCGGCGTTCGCGTCCAGTCTCCACTGGGTCCAATTCGGATTGACTACGGTATCAACGATGATGGTGATAACCGGATTAATTTCGGTATTGGCGAAAGGTTTTAATTTGTCATTAGTCATTAGTCATTGGTCATTAGTGAATCACAAAGGACAAAGGACAAAGGACAAATGACAATTATCTTTTTTAAATTAGCTTGCTAATTTTGACATTTACCTCAATACTGTTCCGATAAAGGGATTAATGACATTTTTAAGGGAATATCAGGGATTTTACCAAAACAGACGATGAACAATACTAAAGGAAATATACTGTCTTTTAGGCTATGCAACAGCACACTCTAGCTGGGGAAATCACCCAAATAGGGGTGGGATTGCATAGCGGTGTTAGTACCCAGGTGCGGATACTACCAGCTGAGACGGGAAGTGGACGCTACTTTGTACGGGTAGATTTACCGGATTTGCCGATCATTCCAGCCCAAGTTGGGGCAGTTAGTCACACTGTTCTCTCAACTCAGTTAGGCAAGGGTGAGGTATCCGTCCGCACGGTAGAACATTTGTTGGCAGCGCTTTCGGGTATGGGTGTGGATAATGCCCGGATTGAAATTGATAGTCCAGAAGTTCCACTTTTAGATGGTTCAGCAAGTGTATGGACAGCCAACATTGCCCAAGTTGGCTTAGTATCACAACCCTTTAACAACCAAGTTCCCAAGGCTATTACAGAACCAATATGGGTCTATCAAGGCGATGCCTTTGTATGTGCCCTCCCAGCACCAGAAACCCGTTTTAGTTATGGTATTGATTTTGACCTGCCCGCCATTGGTAATCAATGGCATAGTTGGTCACTAACCACCGAACTAGAAAAAGCTTCTGCTAGCTTTGCTGCACAAATTGCTCCCGCCCGGACTTTTGGGTTACTGCATCAAATTGAACACTTACAAAAAACAGGGTTAATTAAAGGTGGCAGTTTGGATAATGCACTCGTTTGTGGGCCAGAAGGGTGGCTAAATCCACCATTAAGATTTGCAAATGAGCCAGTCCGTCATAAAATCTTGGATTTAGTAGGAGATTTAAGTTTACTAGGAACTTTTCCTATTGCTCATTTCTTAGCGTATAAAGCCAGCCACAATTTACACATTCAACTGGCTCAGAGAATTTTAGATTTTGGATTTGAGATTTGAGATTTGATCTAAAGTTTAAAATTCAGGATTATTAAAGCTTTCGATATACGCCTGCCTACTCAACTTTCAGAGAAAAAATTAACCACACGGCCAATGTCAATCCTTACTGAAGTGAATACCATCGATACGGCTACACCTACATCTACCGAATCACAGGCTATAAATGAGACTACAATCATATCTGAGATTAAAACAACCTTTACATCTGAAGAAATTCAAAAATTGCTACCCCACCGCTACCCATTTTTACTTGTAGATAAAATAATTGGCTACATTCCAGGCAAAAAGGCTGTTGGTGTTAAAAATGTCACTATCAACGAACCCCATTTTTCAGGACATTTCCCCGGACGTCCACTGATGCCAGGGGTGCTAATTGTCGAGGCAATGGCACAAGTTGGGGGCATTGTTCTTACTCAAATGTCTTCAGTAGAAGGCAGGTTGTTCGTCTTCGCTGGTATCGATAAAGTCCGCTTTCGCCGCCAGGTTGTACCGGGGGATCAACTAGTAATGACGGTGGAACTGTTATGGGTAAAACAACGTCGTTTCGGTAAGATGCAAGGTCGTGCCGAAGTTGACGGTCAACTTGCTTGTGAAGGGGAATTAATGTTTTCTCTAGTTAATTAAAAGTTTGCTTTCGTGGTATTGGCATAGCCGTGAAATGCCCTTACTGAATCCTGAAAAAGGATCGCAGTTAACAAAAATCCACAACAGCATCTGAATAATTTTTTGATTTTTGACGCCCTCTTTACGAGACGCATTCGCTAACACACTTAACTTGCTTTGCCCGACACTTTCGTTCACTGAAATACTTCACGCTCAACAATGCCAGTTGCCTCAATGGGACGGCAGTCAGTATAACTCTCTTAACCAGGGTAACGCACTGCTTTAAAAACCCCACCCGGCGCTGGCTTATCAAGACAGTTCTGGAGATTCACCCTTGAAAACGCTAATTCATCCAACTGCTGTAATTCATCCGAAATCGGAACTCCACCATACAGTGCAAGTCGGTGCCTATGCTGTGATTGGAGCGCATGTCAAAGTGGGCCCTGAAACAATAATCGGCGCTCATGCCGTGCTAGAGGGGCCTTGTGAAATTGGGGCGCAAAATCAGATTTTTACAGGTGCAGCCATCGGCATGGAACCCCAGGATCTCAAGTTTGTGGGAGAACCAACCTGGGTCAAAATTGGTGATAACAACTTGATTCGTGAGTACGTTACCATTAACCGCGCTACTGGTGCTGGTGAAGCAACGGTGATTGGCGATGGTAACTTACTGATGGCTTATGTCCATGTGGCTCATAACTGCGTGATTGAAGACCAGGTAGTGATTGCTAACTCTGTGGCATTGGCTGGTCATGTTCATATAGAGTCACGCGCTAGGTTGAGTGGGGTTTTAGGTGTCCATCAATTTGTGCATATTGGTAGACAGGCAATGGTGGGAGGTATGGCACGGATTGACCGGGATGTGGCCCCATATATGCTAGTGGAGGGAAATCCGGCGCGGGTACGAACCCTTAATCTTGTCGGACTTAAACGGTCTGGTATGGACTCTACAGATTTGCAAATGCTCAAAAAAGCCTTCCGCATTCTCTACCGCTCTGATTTGCCCTTTAAGGATGCTTTAGAACAGTTGGAATTGTTAGGGAATAGCGAACAGTTACAGCATCTGCGCCGCTTTCTGCTACTTTCTCAAATGCCAGGAAGACGTGGCTTGATTCCCGGTAAAGGGAAAAAAGGCGTGAGTGATGAATCGTGAATTATAAGTTAGAAGTTAGGAGTTATGAGTTAGGAATTATGAGTTATGAGTTAGGAGTTGATAAATTAAATTTTTTAACTGCTAACCCTTCACTGCATCATTCCTAACTCCTCACTTTTAACTCCTAACTCCTAATTTTTAACTCCTCACTCCTAACTATTTATTTCCTAACTTTAATTATAAAATGCGGATATTTATCAGCACTGGCGAAGTATCTGGCGATTTGCAAGGGTCGCTGCTAATTACAGCGCTGAAGCGTCAAGCTGTGGCGATTGGGTTGGAATTAGAGATTGTGGCGCTGGGTGGCGAAAAAATGGTGGAAGCTGGGGCAATTCTGTTGGGAAATACCAGTAGTATTGGCTCAATGGGTATTCTGGAAGGACTGCCTTATATTTTACCGACTCTCCAGGTGCAACGTCAGGCGATCGCTTCCCTAAAACAAAATCCACCTGACTTGGTGGTGCTGATCGATTATATGACTCCCAATCTGGAAATTGGGACTTATATGAAACAGCAGTTACCAGATGTGCCTGTGGTGTATTACATTGCTCCCCAAGAGTGGGCTTGGTCATTAAGTTTGCGTAGAACTAACCGGATTGTTGGTTTTACAGATAAGCTGTTGGCAATTTTCCCACAAGAAGCCCGTTACTTTCGTGATCAAGGGGCAAAAGTTACTTGGGTAGGGCATCCTTTGGTTGACCGAATGCAAGACGCTCCCAGTCGCCAAGCAGCCCGTGCAACACTGGGGATTGCACCAGAACAAATTGCGATCGCACTTCTCCCCGCTTCTCGCCGCCAAGAACTAAAATATCTTTTACCAGTAATTTTTCAAGCCGCCCAAACTATTCAAGCTAAATTACCTGAAGTTCATTTCTGGATTCCCCTATCCCTGGAAGTCTATAGACAGCCAATTGAGCAGGCTATTGAGCGTTACGGTTTACGGGCGACAATTATATCAGGTCAACAAATGAAAATTTTTGCTGCTGCTGATTTAGCCATTAGTAAATCTGGTACTGTCAATTTAGAACTTGCTCTGTTAAATGTGCCGCAAGTTGTAGTTTACCGCCTAAGTTCCCTGACTGCTTGGATCGCTCGTAAAATCCTCAAAGGTTCTATAACCTTTGCATCACCAGCCAATTTAGTAGTGATGAAGCCGATTGTGCCAGAATTTTTACAAGAGCAAGCCACACCAGAGAATATTATCCAAGCAGCGATGGAACTGCTACTCAATCCCAGTCGCAGAGAGCAAACTTTGGCAGATTATAAAGAAATGCGGCAAAGTTTAGGAGAAGTTGGGGTGTGCGATCGCGTTGCTCAAGAAATTTTGCAAATGGTGGCGGGGAGTGGGGATTAGGGAGAGACGCGATTAATCGCGTCTGTACGGAGTGGGGAGTAGAGAAAATTTTGTATATTTAATACGTGATACCCAATCCCAATCTCTTTAAAGGTGTCATGGCTTATGAGATGAAAAAACAAAGAGCGATCGCAGTTGACTTATTCGCCGGTGCGGGGGGTATGACTCTTGGCTTTGAACAAGCTGGCTTTGATGTGCTAGCGTCTGTGGAAATTGACCCCATCCACTGTGCAACACATGAGTTTAACTTCCCTTTTTGCTCAGTGTTATGTAAAAGTGTTGTGGATACAACTGGGGAAGAAATTAGAAATCGATCTGAGATTGGCGATCGCGAAATTGATGTGGTAATTTGTGGCTCACCATGTCAAGGATTCTCTCTAATTGGTAAACGGGCTGTTGATGATCCCCGAAACTCTTTGGTGTTTCACTTTCATCGGCTGGTTTTTGAGCTAAAACCAAAGTTTTTTGTAATGGAAAATGTTCGGGGTATTACAGTTGGCGAACATAAACAAATCCTCCAAACCTTAATTAGCGAGTTTAGAATTCACGGCTATAAAGTAGAAGAAAATTACCAAGTTCTCAACGCTGCACATTACGGAGTACCACAATTCCGTGAGAGATTATTTCTCATAGGTGCAAGGGAGGATGTAGAGTTACCGAAATACCCTCAGCCGATTACTAAACAAGCATTACCAAATAATTTAACTTCTAAAAAAATATCTGATATCTCATTGAGTCCTACAGTATTGGATGCAATTGGAGATTTACCTGAAATAGAAAAATATCCAGAGTTACTAACAAGAGATTGGGTTATAGCAGAATATGAAAAGCCTAGTAACTATGCTCTTGTAGTTCGCGGTATCAAATGCCTAGACGATGATTATTCTTACAAACGAGAATATGATTTGCGAATACTTTCTTCCAGTTTAAGGACAAAACATTCTGCGGAAACTATTAAACGTTTTCAAGATACTCAACAAGGCGAGAGAGAAAAAATTAGTCGTTTTTATAAGTTGCATCCTGCTGGTGTCTGTAATACTTTAAGAGCGGGAACAGATAAGTATAGGGGTTCTTTCACATCTCCTAGACCGATTCATCCAATTACGCCGCGCTGTATTACAGTTAGAGAAGCGGCGAGATTGCATTCTTACCCCGATTGGTTTAGATTTCATGTAACCAAATGGCACGGATTTCGACAAGTTGGAAACTCTGTACCACCGTTACTAGCAAAGGCTGTGGCGGCAGAAATTATTTGCAATTTGAATATTTCGCCTTTTAAGCCGAGTTTCCGATACAAGTTGGGAGAGGAGAAGCTATTACAGTTTAATATGTCGCAAGCGGCACAATATTATCAGCGAGACAGGCAAATGTAACATCTGCAAGATTTTACTATCTCAACCCATCGTTAAACCTTTTAAATAGTTAGGCAGCCTCTCCACTACTACCTAGTTTTTTCTTGAGTATCTCTTCCATTTCTCTCAAATCCTCATCAGTCTGAGGGAATGGATATGTCGGACTATTAGGACTTCTCCGTTTGATTAATGCTTCAATCGCTTCATCATCTTCATGATGAGCTAAAACATATGCTCTAAGTTCTTGACGGGACATTTTGCTAAAGTCGGGCTTCGTCATCGTTAAACTCCCATTGACCATCCGAAAAAATTAGAATCTCTAGGCTCTCAGTTACGCCTGCAAGGATAAACACGATCTTGGTGTTTTGGTTGTAGCGAAATACATGGATAGGTTGATAAGCTGATGCGCGTCTAGATTGTACATTGCAATTGTTAAGACTGTCATGCAGTCAATGGTCATCTGTCCTTTTAAATACTAATGACTAATACTTCGACTACGCTCAGTACAAGTGACAAATGACTAATGACAACCCTCATGAGTAAATATACAATTTTATTTGCGTAACAGCTTATCCATTTGAGAGCATTTGGCAGACTCTGACGCAGGCAAGAGCCTGTTGTGCGGTAGGCATACAATTGTATCTACATGATAGCGAGTAAAATCATACCGTAAAAGGGATGCTGATTTAAAGCGATCCAACTATTTAATATGAAGCTGGGCAATTCCCGCCATACAATTTGGGTTTGATAGTTTGCAACTTGATTTTGGCATTTTTTATGGCGGGCTGTACTAAGTACAGCTTTGCGTAAAATCGTAGCGTTTTTAATGCAAGGGGACGCATTGGTATTGTCAGCCGATGCATTGACATTGTCAGCCGATGCATTGGTATTGTCAGTCGATGCATTGGTATTGTCAGCCGATGCATTGGTATTGTCAGCCGATGCATTGACATTGTCAGCCGATGCATTGGTATTGTCAGCCGATGCATTGGCATTGCAGGGTATTGTCAAATTTAATTCGCTACGAATTAATGAAATGCTGTACTAAGTCCAAGCACGGAAAAATGTACTATCTTCCCAGATATTAGCAGCCGCCAGTGCGATCGCTGTTAATTCTTCCTTTTTAAGAGGCACAAAAGCCCGCGCTATCTTGACATTATTCTCTAATTGTGCGATTGTCTCTGCCGCAATTACACAACAATGTACTCCAGGCTGAGACATTGTGTAACCTAAAGCTTGCTCCATACCTGTCAACCCACCTGATTTGAACAGCCGACCATAAGCCGGGACTTTCATCGCAATCACACCGACATTTTTTTCTTGAGCAACTGGTAGAACCACCGGGATAAATGGATGTGGGTGGTGTTTGTCGGCGGCATTCACAGGAATCAGTGTAGTGTGGAAAGGATAGCGACGTAACCCTTCGGCAATCACTTGAGGGTCGTGATGTCCGGTAATACCTACGAAGCGTACCAATTTTTGTTGTATGGCTTCTTCTAAAGCTTTAATTGCACCAGATGGACTAAAGATGGTGTCGAGTTCTTCAGAAAAAGAAACGTGATGCAACTGCCACAAATCAAGATAATCTGTATTGAGACGTTTAAGCGATCGCTCCAATTCTCGCCATGCACCATCTTGATCTCTTTGATCGGTCTTGCTTGCTAGAAAAACCTTTGAGCGATGGGGTGGTAGCACCTTACCTAAATAATCTTCACTCGGCCCATAACTAGCTGCTGTATCAAAGTAGCGAATGCCAAGTTCCAGCGCTCTTTGAATAATTGCTGTAGCATCACCCTCTTTTCCTTCCCAGGATAGTGGCGTTATTCCTGCTCCTCCTAACCCGAAGATCGGGAGTTTTACTTCCGTGCGTCCCAGCACTCGTTCTGGCATAGTTGCTGGCGGTGTAGCGGTGTTGGTAATATTTTGCCCAAAAGCATTAGTTGCCACAATACCTCCAGTTACAGCAATGCTAGTAATTAGGAAATTACGCCGCGTCTTTCCTTCTGTCATGATTGGCTTTGGGGGCGAAACTACTTTTATTATAAATTTTAACTAGGAGGAATTAAGCTCAGAAAGCAAAATTACTGATAGTTCAGGAACACTCCTAAAGCGCTGATCATTGGTTAATAAAGTAGAGCATTGAGTCAATAGTGCTGTTGCTGCATGGATAGCATCTGGTAATTTGATGTTAATACTGGCACGGAGTTGAGCAGCTTCAATTAAAACCTGACGACTGACAGGAATCACTGTTAAATTCTGTGAATTGATAATCAGTTGTTTGTAAGTTGTCTGTTGAGCTAAGTCCTGATTTTGGAAAGGTTTTACCAATACTTCAGCAAGTGATAATTCACTAGTTACTACACTCAAGTTACCTTGATCAATACTTTGGAATAACTGAGTTAAATCTTGGACAAATGCTGGATGTCCTTCTAAAGCATAGATCCAGATATTGGTATCGAGGTATACATTTGTGCCTTGAATAGCATCTAGAATTCCCATGCATCTCGTTCTTGGCGAATAAACTTATCCACTTCTTCCGGTGTGGCAAAACTGCCTTTAGCAGAGCCGATAAAGCTAATTAGAGACTTTTCAGAATGCTTTGGGGGTGACTCCAGAAGTACTATCACCTCGACAGTTGCACCTGGTGGAAGTTCTGGAGAACAGATTTCTATTACACCACCAGGTTTGACGATCGCCTGTTGCCTGAGTCCATTAAGCATGATAATTTATCCTCATTAGTATCGGAATATTGCATTTATCAGGATAGGTGAAAAGAAGGGCTATCGCACTGCTTTTTCTAGTTTAGCTTTGAGGAGCGATCGCGCTTTGTTTTCTAGCCTTTATTATTTAACTAAACTCGCTGAAGGTACAAATAATGTTCATTTTCGATATACTTAAGCAACTCTTGCAACTTCCTAAGTCGGTTAGTTCCATCCTGATATTCTTTTTTTGAAGGTGAGTCTCCAAGCTCAGTTAATACAGCATTACTTTCGCGGATAATCTCCTCACCTAGAAAACTTCTTAGCTTCTTACGATTACCTTTACTTAACTTAACCAAAGGTATTTTTTCCTCTTCACCCTCTACTAAAATTTTTGTAGGTACAGATTTGCCTATTTTAGAAAAATCAGATTTCGCCAACCACTCATAAATATTTTCTGCTACTTCTACGCTACGTGGCGGTTGATCGGTTGTTGTATAAAAGGTGATATCTAACATTAGCCTTCCTCCTGAGCCTCACGCTCCATAAACTCGCTTTCACGAATCTGTACTCATGCTATATCAGCAGCATCAAACAGCGCCTTAGCAGGTTCACTAATTTTTCCTGTCGTCAGAATTGATACTACTGTTTTTTTATCTATAATTTTCTGCGCCAAGGTTGCATCGATATACTTACGTGTC
>NZ_JAIVFR010000950.1 GCF_020829685.1 Nostoc sp. CHAB 5715
CGCAGGAATGATTGGGCGTCCTGGCGTAGCTGCAAAGATGTTCGCCACCTTAGCGGAAGCAGGCGTGAACATCCAGATGATTTCCACCAGCGAAGTGAAAGTAAGTTGCGTAGTCAATGCAGCCGAAGGCGATCGCTTCCGTCCTACCTTACAAAAAACGCCTTTAACTTTCAGCCAAACTCTGTCGAGAAATAATCTGACTCAAGATGCTAAAAGTTTGCTAATTCAAGACCCCCATCAAGCATTACCCCAAATCCAACTTACGAATACTGTCAATAACTCTATCTGGACTCCTCGATACGACCTGATAGACAGCAACAGCGAAGACCAACATTTTGTTGTGGAAATGGACAACGATGCACAAGCTCACTTGCGCTTTGGAGACGGTGAATTAGGAATCAAACCAGCAGCCAATACTCACTTCCAAGCGACCTATCGAATAGGTAACGGGCTTGCAGGCAATATTAGTGCTGAAGTGATTTCTTATATTGTTTTTCACAATGTTTTTAATAGTGGTTCGACATTGCAGTCACACCAGCCATTCCCGGCTCAAGGTGGGACAGCACCAGAACCTCTATCTCAGGTGAAATTATATGCACCGCACTTATCTCATGAAAAATTAGAACGTGCTATTACTGCCGATGACTACGCACAGTTGGTAATGCAACATTTCTCGACAAAAGTGCAACGAGCCGCCGCAGCCTTACGCTGGACAGGCAGTCGGTATGAAGTCTGGGTGACAGTAGATCCCTTCAACAAAGAAGCAGCAGATGACAAATTACTCCGAAATATTGCCACAGACCTAGAAAAATATCGTCGCATTGGTCATGATGTCATCGTTCAACGAGCAGATTACGTTTATTTAGATATCGCCATGAGGCACTAAAAATTCGGACTGCTTTGTTCGAGAAATTTAGCTTTGAACGTCAAGAATTAGGAGAAGATGTTGTCCTCAGTAGAGTTATTGGCACGATTCAACAAGTACCAGGGGTAGACTACGTGGATGTGGATATTTTAGATAGCGTTTCCGAAACAGAAGCCCAAAATCCAGACATTCTAAATAAAAAACTTCAACAATTGGCAAAACTAGGCATGAGTAGGGGAGATGGTCAACTACCAGTACAACCAAAACAACGAATTCCTGTAAACTTGGCTGTTTTTGATTCCACAATAAACCAACTTTTTCCCGCTCAATTAGCTATTCTCAGCCCTCAAGTGCCAGACACATTAATTATGAAGGAGTTGAAATCATGAGCAATTCCCCAGACCGCCTTTATGAACTCTTACCAGCTGTTTACCGTATCCGTGATACTGAACAAGGCTATCCCCTACGGGATTTATTGCGTGTCATTGGCGAACAAATTGATGTTGTTGAAGCAGATATTACTCAACTTTATGAAAACTGGTTTATTGAAACTTGCCAAGATTGGGTAGTACCATACATTGGCGATTTAATTGGTTATCAAAATGTTCGCAGTTATGGTACAAATGCGATCGCTGATGAAAAAGGCAATAATATTTTAATTCCCCGTCGTGAAGTCGCAAATACTATTCGCTACCGACGGCACAAGGGGACGTTGGCTTTGTTGGAATTGCTGGCTGATAAAGTGGCTGGCTGGCCAGCACGAGTTGTAGAATTTCATCAGCTAGTTAACAAAACACAACATATCAATCACCTGCATTCGTCAAGCTCAACAACAGTAAATCTGCATCAGGTCGATGCAATTACCAAGTTAAATAACCCATTCGATGAATTAGCTCATACAGTAGATATCCGCCAGATTGGTTCACAGTATCAACCTGGAAAGTATAATATTGCCAATGTTGGTGTTTTTGTTTGGCGATTAAAACCTTATTCCATGACTCTAACACCAGCTTTTTGTTTGGAAGAAGTTAGTTCTAACTGCTACACCTTTAGTATTACGGGTAATGACACTCCGCTTTATAATCGTCCCCAAATAGCAGAAGATGAAACTAAAATTGCTCGTGAATTCAACTTACCTATTCCCATTCAACGGCAAGTTTTGCAATCTCGTAAAAAGGATTATTTTGATTCCAACCCAAATCCAGAACAATTTAGCAAAAGTTTGCAAGTCTGGAAAGGTGTTGGCTCAAAATTGCAACTAGTTTCTCCAGAACAAATTATTATTGCCGATCTGAGTGATTGGAATTATCAACCAGAGCAAGATTATATAGCAGTTGACCCAGAATTAGGCCGGATGATTTTTCCGATACGCCAGTTACCAAAAAATGGTGTTTGGGTTTCTTATCATTATGGTTTCAGTGCTGATATTGGTGGTGGTGAATATGACCGAACTTTGTTAGATTCTGCGTCACATTTTTTACTTGATGTTGGTGATATTCTAGAGCCAGCCGCTTTGATCTCGCAACAAGATACCTCTGCATTATCTGAGTTTTTGCGAGCGCAATTTTCCAGCGATACCCAAAGGCTTTTGGATGCCTACACCATTTCTCCTGCCGAACCAGCTTTAATTACAGCTTTGCTCAAAGAGCTAAATCAACTACTTTTGGGTGAAAGTCTCTATGATGAAGAACGTTTTGCAGCTATCACCTTGAGTGCAGAAATTAAAAGATTGGTTCAGCAAAATCTCCACGGCAAAGAACTGATTCGCTGCAATCGGTTGCTATTAGAAGAAGCTTTTGCATCTCAAATCAGAAAGCATTACGCTCATTACAGCGTCAGTCAAACCTCACAAGCGGAGTATCAAACGATTACCGAAGCAATCTCCCAGTGGCAGCGAGACAAACCCCATAATGCTGTGATTGAAATTGTTGACAGTGGTGTTTATGTAGAACCAATCTTTTAATTTC
>NZ_JAIVFR010000951.1 GCF_020829685.1 Nostoc sp. CHAB 5715
ATCTTTAGTCTACTTCAGTAGACTTTAGCTATTAGCCTAGAACTTTAGTTCTAGGCGGGTGAGTCCGCCAACAGTTAACCTATTTCAAGGCTTTTGTTGACACCAATGAGCATTGCTAAACCCCTACCGCGTGGTCTATTTACCTGAAAATAGCTGTAAGTTGACACTAATGAGCAAAGTTTAGCCCCTACGAAAGATATGGTTTTTAACCTTAATCCATATTTGGTATTTCTTGTCAATGCGTAAGTCCTAATATAGTATTAACCACCGGCGACAGCAGGGACAATACTTACTTCATCGCCATCTTTCAGGGCTGTGTTAATACCATCTAAATAGCGGATATCTTCGCTATCGACATAAAAATTTACAAACCGACGTAGCTTCCCTTCTTCATCGCACAACCGCGATTTAATCCCAGGAAAGCTTTGTTCTAAGTAGTCTAACAATTCAGCAATGGTGCTACCGTTGGATTCTAGAGTAGCTTGATTATTAGTCAAATTTTGAAGAGTCGTCGGAACTAAAACTGTTACAGCCATAGAAGTACAAAGTGAGGAGTGAGGAGTGAGGAGTGAGGAGTGAGGAATAAAGTTAAGAGTTATGGATAAAAAACTCATAACTCATAACTCATAACTCCTAACTAAACGAGGACTTGTTGCCATTCCAAGCGATCCAGAGTACGCGATCGCTCCAGGGCATTTTCAAAACTATCAATTTTCGCATCAATTGTAAAAGGTTCACCAATGTAACCTTGTACTGCCTCTTGGGTTTTCAAGCCATTACCAGTGATGTAAAGCACAGTAGTTTCATCTGGATCAATCTTGCCAGCTTCTACTAGTTTTTTCAGTACAGCAACAGTTGTACCACCAGCGGTTTCTGTGAAGATGCCTTCAGTTTCTGCTAACAGCTTCATTCCTTCAATAATTTCTGCATCATTTACTGATTCAATATTACCGCCAGTTTTCTGAGCTATTTCCACAGCATAAATACCGTCTGCGGGATTGCCGATCGCAATTGACTTAGCAATTGTATTCGGTTTCACTGGCTTAATGAAGTCGCGGTCTTGTTTAAATGCTTCGGCGATGGGTGAACATCCGTCTGCTTGTGCGCCACTGAAACGAACTTTCTTACCTTCCACTAAGCCAAGTTCGGCAAATTCGTTGAAACCTTTATATATTTTTGTGAACAATGAACCAGAACCAAGCGGGACAACAACATGATCGGGTAACTCCCAACCTAATTGTTCTGCAACTTCAAAGGCTAATGTCTTAGAGCCTTCAGAGTAGTAAGGACGCAGATTGATATTGACAAATCCCCAGCCATGTGTATTCGCAATTTCCGAACATAAACGGTTTACCTGATCATAGTTACCTTGAACAGCCATAACAGTGGGGCTATAAATCAAGCTACCCAGAACCTTGCCTGCTTCCAAATCTGCGGGGATGAACACACAGCAATCTAGACCAGCGTGAGCTGCGATCGCAGCTGTCGAATTTGCCAAATTACCCGTGCTAGAGCAGGAAACTGTAGAAAAGCCCAATTCCCGCGCCCGTGTCAGAGCAACCGATACTGCCCGATCTTTAAAACTGAGGGTGGGCATATTAACGGCATCATTTTTTATATAAAGCTTATTTAGACCCAGGCGACGGGCAAGGCGGTGAGAACGAACCAAGGGAGTCATACCCGTTCCCACATCTATAACATTGTCAGTTGCAACAGGCAAAAAGGGACGATAGCGCCAAATTGAATTGGGCCCGGCTTGAATTGTTTCACGAGTGACAGTTAGACGGAGGGCGCTGTAGTCATACTTGACTTCTAAAGGGCCAAAACATAACTCACAAACGTTACTGGCTTTGAGTTCATATTCCGCACCACATTCCTTACATTTCAAGGTTTTAAAGTAGGCAGTGCTGGTTTGGGTTTGGGTTTGGGTTTGGGTTTTAATTGCCTGAATCATAAACTAGCTTTCCCTGTTTGTCTGCTGTCGCCTGATACTAACACGAGCAAAAATACGAGTCAAACATACCCGACTAAAAATGTCGGGTATCCTTAGTATTAAAAAAAATGATTTATGTAAAAATTTTATATGCGTAATTGTTATATTTAGTATTTATGCTTATATTGTCCTTGTTACAAAATCAAATAATAGCTTCAGGTACTCAGTCTTAACACTGATCTTTAATATGATGAAATTGCATTATATCGATGATTAATTTGCATTTATGTAAATCATGACCCAATTTTAAGTGATATAAATCACTTATTTCACCTTCTGTTTTTTTATCTAAATGACTCCACAAGGTAGTAGGCATATATTACAGTAAAGACTTAAAACCGTTTCCAGATATAAGTTTTAGTCTTTTGAGCGTCTGATTAAACCACTAAAATTGCTCTACGTGTTGCCAAAATAAAATTGATTTTTCAACTTTGATGTACTCAATTCATCGCTCAAGAAATTAGTTATTTATACTGAAGTTATTTATTGATACCAAAGTTACATTGCTACTTAGCTTGATGATTCAGCAGGACACAGTAGTAAGTTACCCATATTTGCGATCGCTAGCCTTGATAATCAACGGTAAGCGTAAAACAAGTAGGCAATAACTTTTCTGCCTATTGCCTCAATCTAGTTTTTCAGGAGTGTCAATAAGTTAACTCTTCAAATAGACATCTCCGAAGCATTAACGTTTTGAGCAGGTCTAATCGGTAATTCTTTAAGGAATTGCCGAACCTTATCCTGTCTCAAAACCCAAGATACAAGTTCAGCAAATAAACAAACTATTTCTATGGTAAACCGAAACAAATCTGTCAACAAGCAGCGCCAGCGTTACCA
>NZ_JAIVFR010000952.1 GCF_020829685.1 Nostoc sp. CHAB 5715
CGAATGTGCAGCAGTATGAATAACTGCTGTTGGTTTGACATCACTAAATATGCGCTGCAATTCCTGAAAATCTGTTAAGTTCACTTTTAGCATTTTGATGCCAGGAATCTCTAAAGAATGGGAAAAAATCACCCTCTTGATAAGCAAGTTGGCAAAATAAATCTAGTAGCTTGTGGCGCAAGTTGGTCAAATCAGCAGTGGTTGCCCAAATATCTGAGTGGGTAAGAGTTTCAGTAGGATACGTCATTACAAAACATTAAAAGTTGTGCTACACCAAAGGTTGAACTCATCAGAGTTCTGAAATTAAGCATAAATTAAGATTGCCCAAAAATTGAGGAGTTAGGAACGTGGGTATAAAATTTAAAACCTTTGGTGGTTTATTGGTAATGCTTGCTGCTGGTATTGCTTTTCCCTCTGTTGCATCTGCCCAAACGGAAACGCCCAAAACTGAAACTACAAATGATGTATTTGAGCGAGCTTATTTTCGCCACGATCGCAATTTCTACGAAAATGGTAGCCTCAAGCGCCAGCTAGACTCACTTATAGGAGCTGGTTACGGTTTCGGTGGTTCCTTCCCAGAAAATGAAATTGCCCGCGATGCTCAGTTGCTTAACACTTTATATCATGATGTCCTGACTCAGCAAGCTGGCAATGATCCATATATTCGCACTCCTGATTTACCAAATCCTTACGACACATCGCTGATGATGTCTCCTCGTTTGAATAGCAATAAACTCAAAGTGGGAACTGAATTCAGGTTTGAAACTTTACCACCTCGGTAATATTGGGGAGTAGGGAGTGAGGAGTGGGGGATGAGGGAGCAGGGGAAGAATAACTATTAATTATTGACCAATGCCCAATGCCCCATGCCCCATGCCCTTTATCCCTCTATTACTGCTTTTGGATGATTTTAGTGCGCCCTGCTGGAATCGAACCAGCCTGAAGACGAATTATGAGTTCGTTGCCTCCCCAATCGGCCAAAGGCGCTTGTTTTGTTGGGTTTCGGGTTCAGAAGAGTCAATTACTTCAACTCTTAGGTCAACCTGATTTGCTAATTTTAGGTGAGGAAAATACCTCATGCACTGAGTTTAGCCAATTATGTAATTATAGCACAGATTTACACCTGTGAATACTCGACAATAGCTTATCAGATTTTTATACTACATAATTTAATCATAAAATAGTGCAGACTAATATTGATTAAGTTCCTTTAAGGATTGAGGTCAAAAGCTTCACTATTCTTAAATAGACCAGCATTCTATTGTGATAGCTTGTCAGCGATGAAAATAAATTCTACTGTACTCCTTACTTTGGTTTTGTTAATCCTGATGATGGGAGCAGGTTCTGTGAGTGCCCTTTTGGGGTTTGAACTAGGTAGTTCAGCACTTAAAGGCGTTACTACACCAGATGGGCGTCCTACAACCAAATTTGCCAGCAATAAGACAAATAACTCCCAACAGGGAGGGCTAGTGCTATTAAAAGAGGATGAAATTCTGAAAATTGTTAAGGCGCGAATTGAGGGTAAGACCAAGGCTGCTAAATCGGAAAAGTTAGAGGACGATGATGAAGAAACCAATAGCAGCAAGCAGAAGCCAGAGGAAAAACCCCCAGCAGTGGTTGAAGAAAAACTCCAGCCAGGTTTTCCAGTTACTGCCCTGAGTGAGGGCGTAACTATGTCTGTGCAATCTGTCCGCTACTCTGGTGGTGATTTGCTACTGAAAGTGAAAATGCAGAACAAAGGTAAAGATTCTGTGCGCTTCCTGTATAGTTTTTTAGATGTTACCGATGATAAAGGACGAACCCTGAGTGCTAGTACAGAGGGTTTACCAACAGAATTGCCTGCAAATGGGCCAGCATTTACAGGTACAGTGAGCATTCCTACAGCTTTACTTGATGATGTCAAGAAAATATCACTTGCTCTTACTGATTATCCTGCTCAAGAATTAAAGCTAGAGGCATCGAATATTCCTGTAGAAAGGTAGATTGGGCATTGGGCATTGGGCATTGGGCATTGGGCATTGGGCATTGGGCATTGGTTATTAATTCTTGTCCCTCACTCCCTCACTCCCTCACTCCCTCACTCCCTATTCCCTATTCCCTATTCCCTATTCCCCTAAATGGAGGGCGTGAGTTTTACACGAGCTTTGGTGGTGATTGGTTTTCCTAATTTAATTTGGACAGACGTGGCGCTACGGTTATTGTCAGTGCTACTGCTGATTGCCATAAATGCCTTTTTTGTGACGGCGGAATTTTCGATGGTAAGCGTGCGGCGATCGCGTATTCACCAGCTAGTTAAGGCTGGGGATGTTCCAGCGATCGCAGTCGAGATGCTACAACGTAGTATTGACCGACTATTATCTACCACTCAGTTAGGTATTACCCTCTCTAGTTTGGCATTGGGATGGATTGGCGAAAGTACCATTGTCGTGCTGGTGAATGCATGGTTAAAATCCTGGCCTTTACCAAGTAGCATGACTACCTTCTTAGCGCATTCTCTATCAATTCCCATTGCCTTTTTCTTGATTGCCTATTTGCAAATTGTGATCGGAGAATTATGTCCCAAATCCTTAGCCATGCTGTACTCAGAACAGCTAGCTAGGTTTTTGGGGCCTTCGGTAAAAGCGATCGTGCGTTTTTTTGGCCCATTCATCTGGATTCTCAACCAATCAACTCGTTTTTTATTGAGGATTTTTGGCATCCAATACACAGGTCAAGGCTGGAGGCCCCCTGTGACTCCCGAAGAATTGCAACTGATTATCTCTACAGAATGGGGGTCTACTGGTTTACAGCGTGCAGAGCGAGAAAAAGGCAATGGGA
>NZ_JAIVFR010000953.1 GCF_020829685.1 Nostoc sp. CHAB 5715
ATTCCTATTTGATTTTTGAATAAACACCGTACACCTCGAAAAGCCTGATTCCCTACTCCCTACTCCCTATTCCCTACTCCCCGCCTACGCAAATAATTTCAAAAATCAAAGCGGATTACTATAGCTTATTTTTAGTGTGGTTGTTCAACTGGATTTGATATTATTAGTTTCTGCAAACTTATCTGAACCTTATTGTGTTAGGTTTATTGACCGATTGTTGTCTTTACAAACAGCTTTTTTCAAACACTCGATTATTTGTATCTGGATTATTTCGATATTTTTCAACCTGACACTTGAAATTATGGAATTTTTGGTCATCAATAGGGGTGTTGCTGTCCAATGGATAGAGCAAACCCATTCCCATCGCTGTAGGTGAAATGAAGGAGTTAGTCAACAGCAGACTCTCGTGAAGAACCTTTTTAGGACCTTTTTTCCAACTAAACAAATCGCCCAACACCGGCACATCACCAAAAATCCCCTTCCACACCGTGCCGATAATAGGTACGTAAGCACGTCCCCCATTTAATGTACTTTGGTTAGAGAATGTTGAAAGAGCGAAAAAATCCACGGCCTTGGTGTAAACATTAGTTGTCACCTCCTGTTTACCGATACGTGATAGTGGCTCTTGTGATCTGTTCTGTTCTGTACCAGTAACTAATGGATCAACGATAGTCAAATCGATTTTGAGTTCAGCAGAATTCATATTTCGTAACACATTAGGAGTTACCGTCAATGAAACCCCAGTTTTCAGCTCACGAAATACAGCGTTTTGCTCTTGGAGGGCAGCAACTAGGCCAATAACCTGCGCCAGAGGCAGAGAGCCAACCGATGGCTTTATGGGATCTGCCGACATTGATGACGGTATTGCTGGAACAAATTTGTCAACCTGCTCTGTGAGATTATCAGCATTTCTGAGCAAATCTGAAAGCTTCAACGGTGGAGTCACATCGAAGGCACTAATCGAATCCGAATTCACCACCGTTTTTATCCCACTCAGACTAGATACACTGGTTCTTCCCACCTGTGCATATTCCACGTCCTTGAATTCACTCACAATCTCTTGGATTTTGATCAAAGTAGGGATAACAAAAAAATCTTCTATATCTTGGTTTAACGCATCAACAATATCTTGTAAGCGATTATTAAAGACATCGGCTGATTGTTGCAGATCGTAAGGGCTAAACTGATCTGGTTTATCAATAAAATGGGCATACTGTAGCGCAAAATCAAGTACTGTAGCGCGACTTATGTGGGCGTAGTCGTCTTCAAAACCTGTCTTCCAACAGTCGTGATAGGCATTTTTTGTCTCCTTTTCACCTCTGCACTTTGGATTCAGACCACGAATAGAAAAAAACCTTTCGAGTGGCTGTCTTCCTTGCTCTCTTAACTTGTCTAAATAGTATTTATAGCGGTCATCTTTTTGAACAAACTGCGTAAGTTTATTAGCTATTTCTTTGGTCTTATCGTTATTTTTGGTTTCTGCAGCTACCAGGCGTAGCACTATATCCGTTAGAGATAGAGGGCGATTTTTATTCAGGGCTGATTTATACCCTAGTCTCTCAACAAGTTTTTTGAACTCAGGATCAAAGTCATTTTCCTGTATATTACCTTTTGCGTATTGCTCAATTTGAGCATACGTTTCTTGCACTAACTGTTGAGTTTGATTAATTTCCTGGCGTACTTCCGACATTACTTTAGCTAAGTTCTTGGGATTATTGCTGGAAATCTGGATTCCCCACATCTCCATCTTGATACCGGGACGGGGAAGATCAATTCCAGCAATCAATCGGTACGCAGAGTTTCTTGCTTCTCTTGAACCATAGAGAATGATCTCATTATCAGTAGATGTACTTATTGTAAGACCCCATTTTGCGCTTTTGTTTACATCATTTAGTAGTGCATTTAAAGCGTCTGTATTACGAAAGTAATATAACTTTATCCTTTGACTTCCTCTACCTTTTCTATTTTCTGCCATTGGCATTGTTTTATTAGGAAAAATAGTAGGTTTTTGAGCTTGAGCAGACAAATTACCTCCAAGTACAGCAATAGCACCCAGACTCAGCAAAAAAGAAAGTTGGCGGTTATACATATTCACCTCTCTTAGTCAATACTCTCAATAGATAAGTAAGTCGGCGTTAAAAAATCGACTTACGTAACGAAATGTCAAGCTAACGAATACTTAAAAAATAGGTCATTCCACAGTTTTTACAAAACTAAACATACCTCGGTTTTATCGTGCCGACTTACTTACATTTAATTGTACAGTGCGTAATATCACGTCCGGTTAAACAGTTGTCATTGCGAACGGAGTGAAGCAATCGCTCCAGACGTTGTGATTGCTTCGTTTCACTCGCAATGACATATCACAAGTAATTTATCGGACATGATATAAGTCCTAAGTTTTTGACGTTCCCATCTGAAGACAAAGCAACGGTATTTACGTTGATACCAAGCAAAACCAAGTATAGAAAAATAGAGAAGCGAAGCATTTTTGCTCAATTCTGACTCCTGCTCATTTTTTTTAACAGATATTTGTGCAAACAAAGTTAATTATATCTGCAAGTCCAGACTGAGTTTTCAAATTAGTAAAAATAAAAGGTTTATCGCCGCGCATTTTTTTAGCATCTCGTTCCATCACACTTAAATCTGCACCAACATAGGGTGCTAAATCAGTTTTGTTAATTACCAACAAATCAGATTTAGTAATACCGGGGCCACCTTTGCGGGGAATTTTATCACCTGCCGCAACATCAATGACGTAAATCGTTAAATCCACCAATTCTGGACTAAAGGTATAATTAACTTTGTTTGCACA
>NZ_JAIVFR010000954.1 GCF_020829685.1 Nostoc sp. CHAB 5715
TAGATGCATCCCAATCTTTGACTGGGGTATCTATTACTGTTAACCTACAAACCCAAAGTTTGGTTGCCAATAACCTTCCTGGCTTGGGAACATTGTCATATACAGTAGTCAACTTTGACAATATCAAAGGCACAAATGGAGATGACAGGATTGTTGGTGACAAGCAAAATAACCTATTATCCAGTAATAATGGCAATGACACACTTGATGGGGGCTTGGGTACTGACACGCTAAATGGGGGAGCAGGCGACGACACTTACATCATTGATAGTACTACCGATACCATTACGGAAGCTGCGGATTCAGGCACAGATACCGTCCTGTCTTCTGTCACCTACACACTAGGCGCCAATCTGGAGAATCTGAGGCTGACGGGAACTAGCGCCATCAATGCGACAGGTAACAGTCTTAATAACATCCTCGTCGGTACTAATTTGAGCCGCAACATTCTGAATGGAAGAGCAGGCGATGACTCACTCATTGGTGGTAGCGGCGATGATATCCTCAACGGTGAGGACGGCGATGATAGACTACGAAGCGGACTCGACAATGACAGACTCAATGGCGGGTCCGGAGATGATGTCCTCATCAGTGTTTTTTCTGGTGGTTTTCCTGGTGGTAATCTGCTTCCACCTGGATTAGGGGAAACTGATACCTTGACTGGTGGGACTGGGGCAGATAGATTTATCCTGGGGGACTTCATAAATGTTTTCTACGACGATAACAACAGTGCGAATCCTGGTTTTGGGGACTTCGCTACTATTACTGACTTCGACTCTAGCCAAGATCAAATTCAACTCAAAGGATCTCTACTGGATTACCGTCTAGAAGTTATTGGAAACAACACACGAATATTCTTAGACAAACCTGGAGCAGAGCCAGATGAAATTATAAGTGTTGTTCTGGGGAGAAACAATCTCACACTTGATAGTGATGACTTCCTTTTCAATTTTGAAGGGGAAATTGCTGGAAAAGGTACAAACAACTCACTGTTAACCACTGAAGTGTTAGGTTCCTTGTCATCAGGCTCAAACGTTAATGCTTCAGGCCAGATAGCAACAGTTCAACCGGGGGACAATTCCGATTTCGACTTTTATAATTTTTCTTTAGCAAATTCAGGAACTGTCACTATCAGGACAGTGACATCGGGAGATTCAGTTCTCGGACTATTTAACGATACTGGGACTTTAGTGCAAACTGACGACGATGGTGGCGGTAACAATTCGTCATTAATTACCAGTTCGTTGAGTGCGGGTACATACTCCATTTCAGTTAGTAAATTTCCTTTCTTGCCTCAAGATGGCGGAACTTTCTCTGGTAGCGGCTCTAGACCTGATTTTTCTTATACGCTAGAAGTCAGTGTGGCATAAGAACGTTGTTAAATTAAGAAAGTAATTTCAGGCATTTAGTTTCCACAGTTTTTCCCCTATTTAATGTAGAGACTTTATATGTAACGTCTCTACATAATTCTAAAGATGGCTATTAACCATCATCTAAAGCCGCAATTCCAGGCAGGCAATACCTTGCTTTCAAGTAACTCCAAGCTAGCGCCGCCGTCAGTAGAAATGTAACTCATTTGGTCGGCTAAACCGACCGAATAATTATGTAATCCTTAAGTATTATTAAGTTTTACATAAATTCTAGATTCCTATATGAATTAAAGAAATGCATTCTAATGTGTATTTCCTTAATAGAAAATTATTTTTTGGTACAAAAAAAGATTTGCTACCAAAAAATCTGACTCGGATTGCTATAGATTACGCAAATGGCAAGTAATCTACATCTTTACTGATGAATAGTTCTTTAACTAAGGCTGAACTTACGTAGTAGTGAGAAATTCAGGAGAATTAACATGGCATTTATTTTCGGCAAAACAACTGCTGACAATCTTTCTGGGACTTCAGGAAATGACACGATAGTTGGTTGGGCTAGTGGTGGTAATGCCAATAGTACCTCCGGTAACGACACTTTGAATGGTGCAGATGGTAACGATTCTCTCGCAGGTGGAACGGCAAACGACAGTCTAATCGGTGGAAATGGCAATGACACACTTGATGGGGGCACAGGAAACAACACTCTAATAGGTGGTGCAGGCAATGACACCTTCATAGGCAGTCAGGGTAACGACAGCATTAATGGCGGAGATGGCAATGATACAGCAGACTACAGTCAATTAGATCAAGTCATTACCTTGTCAGGTTTTGGAACCATTGAAAAAGTTGGCGGATTTGGGCAAGACCAACTCTTTAGAGTAGAAAAGGTTATTGCTAATGCTAATGTTGCCAACAACACTATAGATGCATCCCAATCTCTGCCTGGGGTAGCTATCACCGTTAACCTGCGAACCCAAAGTCTGGCTGCCAATAACGTTCCTGGCTTAGGAGCATTGTCATTTACAGCAGTCAACTTTGATAATGTCATCGGCACAAATGGAAATGACAGCATTGTTGGTGACAGCCAAAATAACCGATTATCCGGTAATAATGGCGATGACACACTTGATGGGGGCTTGGGTACTGACACTCTAATAGGTGGTGCAGGCGACGACACTTACCTCGTTGACACTACTCTTGATAGGATTATAGAGGCTGCGAATTCAGGCACAGATACCGTCCGGTCTTCTGTCACCTACACACTAGGCACTAATCTGGAAAATCTGAGGCTGAGGGAAGGTAGCGATATCACCGGGACAGGTAACAGTCTTAGCAACTTCATTTTTGGTAATACTTCTAACAACACTTTGAATGGCGGAGCAGGCAATGATACTCTAGATGGTAATAATGGCAATGATATCCTCAATGGTGGTGACGGC
>NZ_JAIVFR010000955.1 GCF_020829685.1 Nostoc sp. CHAB 5715
TGATATTGGTGGTGGCACAACAGAAGTCGCAGTGCTGAGTCTTCAGGGTACAGTAATCAGCGAATCAGTACGCATTGCTGGGGATGAACTGACTGAAGCGATCATTCAGTATATTAAAAAAGTTCATAACTTAGTCATTGGTGAACGGACTGCCGAGGACATCAAGATTCGGATGGGTTCTGCCTATCCTACTAATGATGATAATGACGCCATGATGGAAGTCCGAGGTTTACACCTGCTTTCTGGTCTTCCGCGAACTGTAACAATCAAAGGCCCAGAAATCCGTGAAAGTATGTTGGAACCGCTATCAGTAATTATAGAAGCTGTGAAGCGGACACTGGAACGTACACCTCCAGAACTGGCAGCAGACATTATTGACAGAGGTATTATGTTAGCCGGTGGTGGTGCTTTGCTCAAAGGCATAGATACCTTAATTAGCCATGAAACCGGGATTGTGACTCACATTGCCGCCGATCCTCTCTGCTGTGTTGTGCTGGGAACAGGTCGTGTGTTAGAAAACTTTAAACAGTTGGAAAGAGTTGTCATTGAAAGCTCTCGCAATATGTAGCAAAAAAATATAGCAATCCGATTTGATTTCTGAACTTCTTTGTGTAGGCAGGGAGTAGGGAGTAGGGAGTAGGGAATCAGCCTTTTCGAGTTGAGGGCGAGTTATTTCAAAATCAAATAGGAGTCCTATATCAGGCTAGAGTTCTATTTGGGTTTTATATAAATAGAATCCAAGTAGAACTTAATTTTTTAAGTAGATAAAAGGTATATATGGTTATAATACGGCGTTGGTGGGATTATAAAAGGTTACAAATCGGGTTGTTAGCTTTAGTAGTTGGTAGTGCTTGGATAGTGCGACAAACTCAAGGTGCACTGGTGCTTGAGACATACCAGGCAATTACCCGTCCGTTAGAGATGTTGCAGTCAGGGCCAACTCCAGAAGAACGTCTCAGAGATGCGCGGATATTGGAGTTGCAAACCCGTATAGTAGATTTGGAAAGTCAAAAAACCAAGCTACAAGATTTATTAGGCTATGTGGAAAAAGAGCCGTTGGCATCACGGCCAATTCCAGCGCGGGTAGTAGGACGTAGTGCTGACCAGTGGTGGCAACAAGTTACCCTGAATCGCGGTGCTAATGCAGGGATTCAAGAAGGCTTCATAGTCAAGGCAGAAGGCGGATTGGTGGGTTTAGTGGAAAGTGCGACTCCCAATACTAGCCGCGTATTGTTAATCAGCGATCTTAAGAGTCAAGTGGGTGTATCAGTTAGCCGCACAGCAGCTAAAGGCGTTTTGCGTGGGGATTCTTCAGCAGAAGCTGTGCTGGAGTTTTATGAAAAAGTCCCAAATGTCAAGGTAGGAGATTTAGTTTCCACATCTACTTATAGTCAGAAATTTCCATCTGGTTTAGCAGTAGGACGAATCAAGTCGCTGGACTTAAAGAAACTTCCGGCATCAGTAGCAAAAATTGAGCTTTTTCCGCCAATCCGCTCTCTCGATTGGGTAGCTGTATATCCAAAGCCAGAAAACCAAGAGTCGGAAACCCAAAAGTCTAAGTAAATTTTTCAAAAAATCCATAGAAAAATGAAGATTCCTGCATTTGGTGGTAGCAGGCAGAAAAAGCCAAAATCGTCAGAGCGAAAATCGAAATTCCAAATCCAGCCACTTTCTCGTTGGCATCCCGGTGTACGTCAGTTGTTGAGTTGGATAGTGACGGCTAGTTCTGTACTCTTATGTTTACTGTTATTGCCAACCCGCCTACCGGGTATGGAATTATTAGGAATTGCCCCTAACTGGCTGTTAATTTGGGTGGTAGCTTGGAGTGTGAACCGCACAGTGTTTGCCGGCGCATTGGCAGGTATAGTTCTGGGGCTACTTCAAGATTCAATGACATCACCTAACCCTACTCATGCCCTCAGTTTAGGTATAGTGGGAATTTTAACTGCTCTGCTCCAAAAACAGCGTTTTATCGAAGAAGATTTTATTTCGATTGCTGTAATTGTCTTTGTTATGGCAGTTTTGGCAGAAACTATTTTTGGGTTGCAATTAACTTTGATGGGGAATCAGCGCAAGTTTGCAGATATTTGGATATATTACCAGCGTGTCGCCCTAGCCTCTGCCATTCTTAGTAGTCTGTGGGCACCTGTGGTCTATTATCCGTTAAATCTTTGGTGGCAACGGATAAAATTGTTGGAACAATAGTCAAAGGATTTTGGATTTTGGACTTCGACTTTTCTCCGAGACGCACTCGCGTTCGCTCAGTCGAACGATTTTAAATTTCGGATTAACCTCGATAATCAAACAACACCGTATCATGGTAGTTAGTGGCATTTATGTTTGATACTTTCTTTTTTGCCTTAAAAAAATATCAGGTAAGTCATGTCCTGATTTACTGACGGCAGAATGTGGAAGCTTTCACTAAGTAATCTAATTGGAGAACGCTAATGTCGAAGGAAAGAAAAAGTAATAAAGAGGTTAAAAAACCTAAAAAAGATCCCAAAGACAAAAAGGAGAAAAACGACCCAAACAAATAGAATTATTTAGGTAATTAGCTTTAGCAAAGACCAAGAGTTGTATTTCTTTAAATTGACAATACTTCGTCCAGTAGCATTGAGTAGGATAAGTTATTGTCAAAGATTTATTCACTCTTGGTCAAGCCTCAAAATTTCATAATTTAGGTTAGTGCGTGCGATGTCTACGACGGGCTACGCCTACGCAAATATGGGAATAAATCGGGGTTATGCAAAGCGCCTGAAACGACCAAAAATCGTAACCCATACTATGGCCAATTTGTACAGTGTGTAA
>NZ_JAIVFR010000956.1 GCF_020829685.1 Nostoc sp. CHAB 5715
TACAGTTCTGGTGTGGTTACTCCTTCTACATTAATGGATGGAAAGCTTTAAAACGTCATGGTGCCACAATGGATACCCTAATTGCTTTGGGTACAAGTGCAGCATATTTTTATTCGCTATTTCCCACATTATTTCCTAGCTTTTTCATCAATCAGGGGTTAACACCAGATGTGTATTATGAAACTGCTGCTGTCGTCATTACCCTGATTTTGCTAGGCAGACTATTTGAAAATCGTGCTAAAGGACAAACCTCAGAAGCTATCCGTAAGCTAATTGGGTTACAAGCTAAAACAGCGCGTTTGATTCGCAATGGACGAGAAGTAGATGTCCCAATTGAAGAAGTAATTATTGGAGATGTGATATTGGTTCGTCCTGGCGAGAAAATTCCTGTTGACGGGGAAGTAATTGAGGGAGCATCCACAATTGATGAAGGGATGGTAACAGGGGAAAGCGTGCCTGTTAAAAAGCAACCAGGCGATGAAGTGATTGGAGCTACCATTAACAAAACTGGGAGTTTTAAGTTTCGGGCGACACGAGTCGGAAGTGATACTGTACTGGCGCAGATTGTCCAATTAGTACAGCAGGCACAGGGTTCTAAAGCCCCAATTCAGAGATTAGCAGACCAAGTAACTGGATGGTTTGTGCCTGCGGTGATTGCGATCGCTCTACTCACTTTCATCATTTGGTTTAATTTTACAGGTAACGTGACTTTGGCGCTGATCACCACAGTTGGAGTACTAATTATCGCCTGTCCTTGTGCGCTGGGTTTAGCCACACCTACATCTGTAATGGTAGGAACGGGTAAAGGTGCAGAAAATGGCATTTTGATTAAAGGTGCCGAAAGCTTGGAACTGGCGCACAAGATTCAAACAATTGTGCTAGATAAAACTGGAACAATCACTCAGGGTAAACCAACAGTCACCGATTTTGTCACCGTCAACGGTACTGCTAATGGTAACGAAATCAGGTTGGTGCAACTTACATCATCAGTGGAACGCAATTCCGAACATCCATTGGCAGAAGCTGTTGTGAGATACGCCCAATCTCAAGAAGTGGCGTTAGCAGATGTCAGAGAGTTTGAAGCGATCGCAGGCAGTGGTGTACAAGGTATAGTTTCTGGTCATCTCGTGCAAATTGGAACGCAACGCTGGATGTCAGAATTAGGCATTGACACTCAAACCTTGCAACAAGATAAAGAGCGTTTGGAGTATCTAGGTAAAACTGCGATTTGGATTGCAGTTGACGGACAAATTCAGGGATTAATGGGGATTTCTGATGCCATCAAACCTACCTCCATACAAGCAGTTCGCGCTTTGCAAAAACTGGGTTTAGAGGTGGTGATGCTCACAGGTGATAATCAGCGCACCGCAGAAACCATTGCCCGTGAAGTTGGTATCAAGCGTGTTTTGGCTGAAGTTCGCCCCGACCAAAAAGCTGCTACAGTGCAGAAACTACAATCATCAGGAAAGATTGTGGCCATGGTTGGTGATGGTATCAATGATGCACCAGCATTAGCCCAAGCTGATGTAGGAATGGCAATTGGCACTGGGACAGATGTAGCGATCGCCGCTAGTGACATCACACTCATCTCCGGTGACTTGCGAAGCATTGTCACTGCAATTCAACTCAGCCGTGCCACAATTCGCAACATTCGACAAAACCTATTCTTCGCCTTCATCTACAACGTTGCTGGCATTCCGATTGCTGCGGGTATTCTCTTCCCCATCTTCGGTTGGTTACTTAACCCCATCATTGCAGGTGCAGCAATGGCATTTAGTTCGGTTTCAGTAGTTACGAATGCCCTACGTCTGCGTAAATTTCAAGCTAAACCAGTAGCATAAGAAGGTAGCAAATGTTGAGTAAAGTAATTTTTAGCAGTATAGCAGGCTTGGCATTGGCATTCAGTGTTGCCTCAAGTAAAGTAGTTGCACAGATGAATCATGAAATGCCAGCTACCGAGCGATGGCTACGCCCGCCGCAGGCATCGCAGACAACTCAGTTCCGCCGTATTGAGCAACCATTCTGGGTAAAAGGTGCAGTTACAACAGCCGGGTTGGGGTTAATCGGACTAGAAATATGGTGGTTTCTCCTCAGTAAACCAAAGTCCCAAAAAGCCGAAGCCCGTGATGGTATTCAAGAAGTTGGCATTACTGTAGATGGAGGCTATGAACCTAGTCGAATTCTAGTTAATGCCGGTCAAAGAGTCCGCCTTAATTTCCTACGCCGTGACCCTAGTAGTTGTCTTGAAGAGATACGCCTACCTGATTTCCATATCGCCAAAAACCTACCACTCAACGAGGTCACATCCATTGAGTTCATACCCGACAAACCAGGTACTTATACCTTCAACTGCGGTATGAATATGTTCCGAGGAGTTATAGAAGTTCAACCTACTGACTCGACTGTAAAAGCAACCCCAGTAACTACTTCTCAATCTACTCACCAGATCCAACCAGAGCTTTCTTTGCCTACAGAGTCAGCAACAAAAGCAGTGAAAACACCAGAAGGTACTCAAGAAGCGACTGTTACGGTTGAAAAGGGTTACAAACCGGAACGAGTAATTGTAGAGGTGGGACAACCAGTGAGATTGGATTTCCAACGTCACAATCTGAGCAAGTGCTTTGATAAATTGCTAATACCAGACTTTGATTTATCTGTTGACCTTGTTCCTAACCAAACCACTTCAGTGGAATTTACTCCTAAGTATCCTGTTGTTTTCACTGCTTTTGTTGCTGAATCTGTAGGCAAAGAAAGCTCTGGTTGGATCTGGTGAGTAGATTGAGAAGTAGTTACTGGGGTTGCTTATAC
>NZ_JAIVFR010000957.1 GCF_020829685.1 Nostoc sp. CHAB 5715
TAATTAACCAACGTTCGTCTTCGCAAATTGAAGCACATTATCGCAAGGTTATGGGGTTGTGAAAGACAAATAAATACAGAACTGCGGCAAAAAATTCCTGCTTTGGTGTTTAACATTCGGTTAGAAAATGGGAAATATATACTTAGTAAGGTTGACGAGTATAGTCTCAAAGATTATAGTAGGACTTGAGTGATAAGTTTTTAGATATGAAATCCTACACAGACATATACGAGGACTATCATAAGAATGTTTATCTCTATGCAGAGAAAGAATATTCTTGGTATAAACAAGCTTAAAATTTAAAAGATGCTGTCAGAAAAGCTTTTATTAGCGAAGACGAACGTTGGTTAATTATGAGTAAAGAGAACAATCAGAATAAAATAGACCAGCAATTAATAGCCAGTTCTTCTAGCAAAGAAGAAGATAAAAATCACAGAAATTGGTGGATTGAAATCGTTTCATTTTTAGCAGTAGGCTATTTGATTTTTAGCCTAATTAGCCCAATATTTCTCAAAGAAGGTCAACAACCAAGAAAGATAGAAACTCCTGACATTATAATCATTGCCATTGTTTTATTGTTTAACTCTGGTTTGCTCAACAGAATAGAGGATTTTGCTATTTCTAAGGATGGCGGCTTTACAGCTAAATTTAAGGAACTAAAGCAAGAGGTCAATAAACAGAAGCAAGAGGTTGATAAACAGAAAAGACAAATCGATGAGCTTCAAGCACAACAGCTAGAACAACTAGAAAAACAGCAAAAAAATTTAGAACAAACACAAGCTTTTATGTTTGGTTTTTTGCTTGCTAAGAAAGATTATGAGAAGATTGATCAACTCTATAAACACTCTAAAGCAGAGACGAGTTATGACTTTTATGTATCAAACAATGTAGGTGATGAGTTAAGGCGGTTACGAGATTTTAAATTAATTAAAACGAACTCTGGTTATATCAGTGATGTAGTTAAAGCGAGTAATTATGGTCAAAAATCAATCGATTTGACTAAATATTTTCATGTTACAGATTTGGGTGAACAGTTTTTGGCAACTCGTGAAGCGCTACAGGCTAAGGGCCAGGAAATGACAAATGCTCAGGAAACTCCAAAAGTTGAGCAGGTCAAGCCACTGCAATGAACCTTTACAGTGCCAGTGTAGATAGTTCACATAGCTGCTGATTGCTGTGTTTGCTAAAATATCGCACAGAGGCAGAATGCCAAAGGAAGTAGCTCTATGCCAATTGTCATTACCCTTAGCCCAGAATTAGAAGCATTATTACGCGACAAAGCTGCTCGGCAAGGTCAAGATGTTAGTCTTGTAGCGTCTGAGTTGCTTACCAGTGTCCTAGAGTGGGAAGTACAAGAATCAGAGGAGGCAATAAAGGGGATTCAACAAGGATTAGATGATTTTGAGGCAGGACGGTTCCGGTCTTTTCATGAGTTTGCCCAAGAACAGCGTCGCAAGTATAATCTGCCAGCTGATTCATGAAATATCGCATCGAAATTTCCAGTGTGGCGGAGTTTGAAGCAGACAGTGCCTTCCTACGGTTGTCCCAAGTCACATCCCCTTCAAGGGCAAGTCAATGGTATGCAAAATTGCTGCAAGCGATTGATTCCTTGTCTCAAATGCCGAAGCGCTGTCCTTTAGCGCCAGAGAACGAGTATTTCAGCCAAGAGATTCGACAACTACTTTATGGTCGAGGACGCAACTCATACCGCATCCTTTCACTATTTTGCAGGGGCAAGAAGTATCTACAGTGCGGTATTCTGCACATCCGACACGCTGCACAGGAAATCCTTGGTGAAGATCCTGATGAATCCAACGCCACTTAACAAATCACCGCACGCGATCGCCTAGAGGTTATATCCTGGGTGTTCAATATTATTTACCACCAGTTATCTTGATTTACAACATCAAAACTTTAGTAATTGACTACAAACCCATAAAAACACGCGGATTTTTGTGTATGCTTTGTGGCCAAGTGCCTTTGCCATACATTTTTGGGAGTAAACATGGAACGCGCTATTTCTGCGTTGGGGATTTTAGTTTTTATCGGTATATCCTACGCTTTCTCGGTTAATCGTCGTGCGGTGCGTTGGCGCATAGTGGCGTGGGGTTTAGGATTGGAGTTTGCATTTGCGCTAGTGATTCTTAAAACTCCTTGGGGTT
Source organism: Nostoc sp. CHAB 5715 (assembly GCF_020829685.1). Lineage (GTDB taxonomy): Bacteria > Cyanobacteriota > Cyanobacteriia > Cyanobacteriales > Nostocaceae > Nostoc. The sequence goes on from NZ_JAIVFR010000957.1 coordinate 2,163, forward strand.
TGAATGTGTTTAAATCTTTGGGAGATATTGTCAGCCAATTTTTAGCATTTTCTGATGTTGGTGCAAAATTTGTCTTTGGAGAAAATTTTAAGGATCATTTCTTTGCCTTCCAAGTGCTGCCGACAATTATCTTTTTCTCTGCCTTCATCAGCGTCTTGTATTACTACGGCATTTTACAACGAGTCGTAAATGTGATGGCGTGGGTAATGATGAAGACAATGAAAACATCGGGTTCTGAATCTTTATCCTGTGCAGGTAACATCTTTTTGGGCGCAACAGAGTCGGCGCTGATGGTTAAACCTTATATAGCGAATATGACGCAATCAGAACTCCATGCCGTGATGACGGGTGGTTTTGCCACAATTGCGGGTGGAGTACTAGGGGCATATCTCTCTTTTGGGATACCAGCAGAACACCTGATTGCTGCTTTTTTTATGACTGCTCCCACATCGTTGGTAGTATCAAAATTGCTCTACCCAGAAACAGAAGTATCAGAGACGGCTGGTAAGGCAAAAGCGGGGACAGTCGCGTTAACAAGACAATTTTTAATCCTTCTCTACCAACCGCTTGGTCAATGGCGGCAAATTTTTTGTTATCTGCAATTTTCCGAGCAACCCAGCCCCTTGCTAAATAACGTCCTACA
>NZ_JAIVFR010000958.1 GCF_020829685.1 Nostoc sp. CHAB 5715
GTACCAGAACTATTAATTTAGTTACTTACCTGTAACTTTCTCCAACACATTCTTTATATTGTCTTCCACAGATGTTGCACTCTGGGAATTTTCTGGACGCTTCTGCTTGTCAATATCAGCAGCTCCCTGAACCTCATTAAGTCCTTCGTTAGTCTCTTTTTGAGTCTTTTTCAATCCTATTGGTGGTGCTTTACTGGCTTCGTCAGTTTTGGCCTGAATATCAAGCAGTTGTGTAGTAGCTTCGGTAGGTTCACTTTGATAGCTATCGATCGCAAAAGCAGGAAAAGCACTAGATAACAATAGTAAGGCGCAAGTAAAAGCCACAACTAGGAAGCGTACCGGACTTAAAACAGAAGCAATCATTTTCATTTGAAATCCTCGATAACAGCTTTAATAACGCAGAACTTTGACTGAAATAGCCGCAGATCACACCTTACTTAGTAAAGAGCAATAATAAAAATAGGCAGCTAGGCTTCAATCTGAAAGTTCTTTATAAACGAACTTGACGAAGAAATTGTCTTAGGATTTCTGCATCGAACTAGTTAAGGGATAATAAACAAATACCACCTTAATTCTTTAGCAAAATCATTACGTTTTTTATTTGACAATCTTCTCTCAAGTTCTCTGTTTCTACTTGTACTTTGAAAATGCTAACGCCTGCATCAATCTCTAGAATGAAATTTACTATATCTTTAGTTATAATAAAATCAGTCTCTAGGTATATCGACTATAACTGTTCACTGATAACTGATTTGGTCAACGCCTGAGCCAATACAGTAATTGATCAGAGGTATAAACGTCACGATAAAAACTAAATTGTTCGCATTTTAGGTAGCATGCACCTCGGTGTCCGCGCAAAGCCGAGGTAGCGTAGCCGAAGTATTGCGAACTTGTACGCTCGCTTGTCCTGAGCGTAGCCGTTGGCGCAGCTTCTCGTAGAGAAGGGCGTAGCCGAAGTATTGCGAATTGTTTAAATATATGGACATAATTATGAATGCCTATAATCCTTGCTTTATAAGAGTTTGGAAAAGCCAGTTTTCTTGCATACGCTGGCACACAGAAGGTGGCTAAATTTGTGATATAAGGCTCAAAGAGCAAGTATTTCTCTGAAAGCTTTGTGTATAATTCTCTATTTTTAGATAGGTTTTAGCCAGTTAAGATAGAAAACTTAAGGGAAAAACTATACAGATAATTATCGACTGACTTAGCAAATTAATCAAATCAAGCGATCGCTTGCAGTACAGTCAAATATTGGATGGTAACTTTATGGCGATTTTGTTAAATTATAAAATCTGTCAGAACGCATCTGAGCGCCATTTCGCCAAACTTCCACTTTTTCAGAACTGACTAAATAATAAAAACTACCATTATCTGCTCGATATTTGCCTTTGCCAATATTTAAAGCTGCGATTTTTATAGGCTTGCTTGGGTCTTGCTTTAACTGCCCAATATAAAATAACTGACCATTTTCTTCACAGACTTTTACACGAATACTTGCAGTCTCACCCTCAATGATGGTAACTCCATTGCATTTAGTATCAGTGCTAACAAATGCAAAACCTATTGGAATTGGCTGTGAAGGTGAAACTTGCTTTGTAACTGGGGGTGTCGAGATTGGGCGGTTCGGGTTATCGGCTTGCTGAACTCTAGAACCAGAGTTAACACTTGCAGTTAAGGATGTCAATAGATGAAGGGGGTCAACTACTATTAGACCATTTGGATGAACTTCAAAGTGCAGATGAGGCGCTGTACTATTGCCTGTAGATCCCATCTCAGCAATAATTTGACCTTGAATGACCTCTTGACCCTTGCTTACCAACAAACGGCGATTGTGACCATAAACAGTGATACTGCCGTCAAGATGTTTGATAGTTATAGCATTGCCTAATCCCCAATTATCCCAACCTGCTTTGATGACTGTACCAGATGCAGCAGCAACAATAGGAGTTCCAGATACCCCTGCAATATCAATTCCTTCATGTTGATATTTGCGGAAGCCTTGAGAAATAAACCCTTGAGTCGGCCAGATTAAGTTAGAAGCAGGGATAGGAGTTTGCCTAATTGGGGAATCGTCTGCTAACTGTGTTAGGGCAGATGTAGTTGTACTTAATACGGCGGTTAAGGATATTAACGCAATTAGTCCATAAGTGCGGTATCGATAAAGGGTAACTTTTTTCATAAATTGAAAGTTTATTCAAACAATAATTCAGATATAGGACTATGATTTGATTTCTGAAAAAAATCCGTACAACTCGAAAAGCGTGATTCCATATTCCCTACTCCGTACAGACAAGGGTTAATCGCGTCTCTACCCACTCCCCACCTACATAGATAATTTCAAAAATCAAATATGATTCCTATAGTTTCTGATTATTTGCTGTTTCAAGCTGACTCGGTAAATATCAGGAAATTTAGCAGATATAACACCTTGGCGCTACAAGTGTAATCTTTTTACCGTATGCCAGCCACCGACGCATCGAACGGCAATACCGTTCGGTTAAGGAATTTTTTGGTTGAGGCAGGCAGGGGGGGCAGTTCGGGAAGAGAAGCTGTTCTTGAGAGAAGAATTACTGAACAATAACTCTCTTTCCTCAAGAGCCTCAAGAGCTTATCCGAACAGTATTGCATCGAACGGTGGCATACGTTTATCGAAATAGAATAAAGGCGTCATATCATGTCCGGCTAAATACTTGTCATTACGAACGCAGCGATAGCGGAGTGAAGTAATCGCAGAGTCATTGTGATTGCTTCGCTCCACTTCGTTGCACTCGCAATGACATATCATAAGCAATTTGC
>NZ_JAIVFR010000959.1 GCF_020829685.1 Nostoc sp. CHAB 5715
TCAAAAGGTTGAGTTGCTTCTAGGCACGACAATCCCTCAAATCCCTCGGCTTCTATTTTCACTTCACCTGTAGCAGTGTCAAAATGTATCAAGATTGCCCGTTCCATAAGTTACCTCCGTACTTGTTGAGTTTGCTGATGTGCTGAAAATGCGAGACGCAGGGTATGTACCTGACCGTTGGTTTGTTCTGTGATGGTGCATTCTCCCAGATGTTCTTGTAACTGGGCTGCTTTAGCGCGAACCATCTTCTGGCCGTAGGCTTGTATTAGGGTGTGCGAAAAGAAGTTTTCTCCTAGTCGGGGTACAGTTTCATAGGCATCATGGATGAGTTGATACACGCCTGCCTCTTGATCCCACTTAAACCCGATATCTGCGCGAACACTTAAACTACGACCAGGGACAACAATCTCAGCACTTTTCCCCTGGGAGTCGTCGTAATAACCTCTCAGCGATTGTGGTTTTTCATGAACTTGGACGGTAAGCTGCAAATCTTGTAGAGCTTGTACTAAACATTCACGGTTAGTTAGTTTTGTAGTGACAGTTGAAAAGTGCGACATTTCCTACCTCTAAATACTGTGGACTGGTAAATTAATGGGAACAGTGGTGATAGACAAGGAAGCAAAAAGTTCCTACCTATCACTTCCCCTCTTAGTTCCGTAGCAAGCTTGGGAAGTGTGGGCGTATTGTCTTCCTCTACAACGCCACTTGCTTACTGCTGTGGAAACCCGTCCACCGCAGTGGCTCCCCCACACCTCGTTTTCGATCAAGGACAATACAGACACGTTCTCGATTGTTTTTTCTAGCGAAGTTTGAGAGACATCGCTGTAGCTTTGGTTAAGCCCATACCCTCATCACTTGCTAATCGTTGGAGATGGCGTTGTTCATCCAAAAGCTTGGAGCAAATTTCATCCATTTTTTCCTGTAACTGAGAACGCCCTTGTGAATCCAGCTTTTTGGCATCCACAGAAGCGTTTTCGAGAACATTTTCTAGATGAGTCATCATTTGTCCAAGGCTGCTACCTGCTTCAAAACTGGCGTTAGCCAAAAGCATTTGGACTTTCTTGAAATGGCGTTCCATCTTCTTCTTGAAGTTGACTGGCTTGCGTCCTGGTTCCCAATTGCTCAAATCTTCGAGCAACTGGGCTGCTAGTTGTTCTCCTCCTGCGATCGCTGATTCCCTCAGTGTTTGTTCTAAATTTCTGTCATACTGTTCGATAAACCGAGTTATTTGCCCTAAGCATTCAGCTTGTTTCTCTGACAATTGTTCACTGATGGCGGGAATAATGACAGGACGACCAATTACTACTTGTAAATAGTCCTCTAGTTCCTCTAAACAGGGAAAAGCTTTGGCTAGGTTCTGCTTAACTTCTTGTTGTTGTTCTACAGATAACTGCCAAGCATTGAGTGAGAGAAATTTGTCAATACGTTCTTGATAGTCTGTGTACCCCTTTTCATACTCTTCTTTCAGTTGAGTGCGTAAAACAGGTGCAATATTATCTCGAATTCCGATTAGTTGATTCCAGACCAAGGGTGCTAAGTCTATAGAACAAATCCAATCACCATTGTCATAATTCATCCATTCTTGGACTGAAGCAATTTCTTGCCTTAATTGGTTTGCTGCTTCGTCTAAAGCTTTGAAAACTTTGATGCCCTTTAAACCAACTTCTGAGGTTGTGACCTTCACTAAGTCAGATTCTTGTTCATCTTGAGAATATTTGAGAACATCTGTCCATTTTGGAGCATTACTCTTGGTTGTCTTCTTTAACTGAATCTTGAAACGGATGCGAGTTTTATTCAGCTTAGAGAAATTATATCTTTCAACAACAGCGTCTTTCAGAAAGGTTTCGCTTGAATTAGTAATCACTGAGTTTACCACATTCACTAGGAACAATAAGATTTATTCACTTAAGTAAAATAAAGCGTAAGCTTTACCTTTTCGCCACTCATTTGGGCTATAATTTTATTCATACAAATCATTTAAATGCTTACTAAATATAGATAACTTTGTAGTAAGGCTTAACCCCTGCTTTCATGCAACTTAAATGCTCATTAGCTTATTTAATTTGTGATTTTCACAAGGCACAGAACCCCGATTTATTAGATAAATAGGGGTTCACATTGTTGACGAATGATTAATCTGAATTTGGCATTGAGCCGAGATTCACACTAAAACGGAAATAGAAGCTGAAAAAGCTTATCCTATATAAATTTCAGCTTTTTAACTCTCCCATTTTACCCAAACATAAGAAGGCTACAAGCAGACATAGGTTAGTACAGAGTTACTAATTAGTCCAGTCAGAACTTAAATACCAACTTATGACCCTAAGCTAGCTGGTAAAACAAAAAACAGAGTCTCAAAAACAGCCGACCGTGCTAGTTCCAACTCATTCAATAGTTTTTGATACAATACCGCATCCTATACAATCACCGATGCCTTGCCATTGACGGGGAGAACAATCAGTTTATGGCTTTCCTGTAAGTGTTCAATGAAGTGGTTGGCATTGCGCTGAAAGTCTCAAAGGGGCTAAATCTCCCTTGCATCAAGCATAACTGTTACCTCCACATGAAATATTCATGGAATTTCCTGTTATTACATCAGACTAAGAAATCCAATAATTTTTTAGGTTGAATTTAGCTTGCTATGATAAATATGAAAAGATAGTTCAATAAAACTTGATGGATTCTCTCTCCACTCTCACGAACGCTACTATCGCTGCTGGCTTCCATGCTCTTTCTGAACCATTGCGGCTTCAAGTCTTGGAACTGCTGCGAGAGCAAGAACTGTGTGTGTGT
>NZ_JAIVFR010000095.1 GCF_020829685.1 Nostoc sp. CHAB 5715
CTATTGAAACTGACAAATATAAGCGCCTGGTTGCAGAGGTGTTTGTCGAGAATCGCAGTGTCAACATGATTATGGTGCAAGAAGGGCAAGCTGTTGTTTATCGTCAGTATCTCAAAGGCTGTCCAGAATCTAGAGATAGTTTGTTACTCCCGTGAGAGCTATGCCAAACAACAGCGTTTAGCATTCTGGAGTTAGGCTAATCCTATAATGCCTTGGGACTTCCGCCACAGAGCTACCCAAAAGACAAATTCACAACCCATCCAACCGCAGCAACAGAATAACTGTGATCCCTCTTACCCAGATTTTTGTCTGACCAAAAATTCACCCGATTTGAATTGCCGAGATATCACGCAAAGAAGGTTTAGAGTCTTGCCACCTGACCCTCATGGTTTTGACCGAGATGGAGATGGCATTGGGTGTGAACGGTAGAAAGCTTTAGTAAAGTATTTGGTGATTTAGTCTATTTTCTCCCCTGCCCTCGTGCTTTTTCACGAGAAAATTTAGGAGGTGCGATCGCTATACTAGAAACAGAAATCTTATCTATTAACTGTAATGACGATCAAAGAATTGCTATTACAAGAAATTGACAACACTCCAAACGAATTGCTGGAGGATCTACTTGGGTTTTTGAAATCACTCAAAACAGCCCCCAAACAGCCACTAGGTATATACAGAGAACTCTTAGAACGCATTGATTACCTGGAAACAATAGTAGGTATTCGTAAAGGACTAGATGAGTTTGAGCAGGGTGAAGGAATTCCGTCAGACCAAGCCTTGGCAGCCCTAGAACACAAATTTGGCATTCCGCCTCGCCCATGAGTTACCAGGTTCTTATTCAACCCACTGCCTTCCTTAGAAATCGAAACATCCTATCGTTGGATGTGCGACAACCTGAGTGCTGAAGTAGCCAATAACTGGTATTATGAACTTCAAGACGCGATCGCTTCACTGAAAGAATTTCCTAATCGCTGTAGCATCGCACCAGAAGCATCAGTGATTGGTCGTGAAATTCGGCAACTCTGGGTTGGAAAGCGAAGAAAATATCGAGTTTTATTTGTCGTGTCAGAAAATACTGTAGCAATTCTTCATGTTCGCAACAGTCGCCAATCTGATCTAGGTGAAGAATCCGATTAAGGGTTTTGGTTAACATAGAAATTCCCCTGACATTGCAAATAAAGTATGCCCAAGACTTGGAACATTAAGATAGATAACTATATTCAAGCCAACCCCAACTGCATCATTGCCACCGTACTCAACCCTGTGATAGTTAGAGCAACCGATGCAGGCTGCTGGTCTAAAAACTTGTTCGTCAAACTCGAAATCGAAACCGAAATCCTCCGAGTAGTCTGCATGAATCGTGCTAGATGTCACCTCAGTAGGAGGTAGAATCGTAGGATCTTAGCAGTCTGCTCCTCTCCATTCCATCTCCCCGAAATACCTATTGAGCCAAAATGACTATTACCTGCAAACTTCTTTTACAAAATCACGCTCAAGATTGGCAAGAAGCAACTGTGCATCCCTTTCTAGAACAGTGTCAATTAGGTATAATTCAACCCCAGCAATTCAATACATGGTTGATGCAAGATTATCTGTTTGTTGTGGAATTTACGCGGATGGTAGGGCGAGTATTAGCCAGCGCACCTCCAGAACATTTTGATGTGATACTTGGAGGACTGGCAGCTCTTAAAGACGAACTCAATTGGTTTCAAGAAAAAGCTACCCAACGACAACTGAATCTTAATATAAAAAAACAACCAACCTGTAGAGAATACTGTGAATATATGCAGAGTCTTGCAGACAAGCCTTATCCTATACAAGCAACTGCATTTTGGGCTATTGAATTAGCCTATAATCAAGGTTGGCAACTACCAGGTAAGATGCCTGCACCTTACAATGAATTTGCACAAAGATGGGGAAATACTGATTTTACAAAATATGTAAAACTTTTGTCACAGCAAGCTGATGAGGTTTTAGAAACGGCACAGGAAGATATTCAAAAACAAGCTGAAGAATCTTTTTTAATGGTAGCAAAATTTGAACATAATTTCTGGCAGATGGCTTTTCACACAGCACAGCATAAATCAAAATAGTTTTCAACGGACGAGTGTGAAACGCTGGAAAATTCTTCTTAATTTCTTACATCTGAACCTGCAACCCCACACCCAAAAACCAGTAATATCAAAGGTTAGTGCTTTTCAAGCGTGCCATTCAATTATGATCCAATATTCGGAATCAACTTAACCGGAACATGATCTTAGCAAGCTTGCCAAACCCTTGAGTAAAGGCATATTCAATCTCTGTGGGATCACAAATCTCTGTTAGTTTGGATTTCAGCCCAGGAAGTTCTCTAACCTCAATACAGATATTTACATATACGTCTTTAGTTTCCACATGGAATAGTCCAGCATTTATGTTTAAAAAATCACCTGTTAGCATTGAACAGTAAGTTAAGGATTCAAGCCATTGTGATTTGTACTTCATTCTAAAATAATTATCGCCTAAATTCTTTTTGAACTTAGATGACTTTTCCTGTGGTTTTGGTTCCCAGAATATACTATTCTCCAACTGCCCAAGAGCTTCTATTGTCGTTGCATTAGTTGCCACATTGCTACTGCCTTGTTGTTTTAGCTTTCTCTGTTCAACAAAAGACATAGCCAGGATGCGGTTCTTATGTCGCTCAAAAGCTTCCTTGTACAGTTCCCATGCTTTTTTGGTAATTGCTGATTGAGATGGCTCAACCATTTTAACGATTTCGCGCCAATCTCCAAGAGTAAATCTAGTAATATTTTCAATAAAAGCGATGAAAATGGCACTATAAATTTTAGTGGGATTCGCACCCCGTAAACCTTGCCTTCGTAAGCATTCAGTAACTAAGTTTAATCTGTAAGCAGAAACAGAAAGGTCAATTTCTGTAAGATCAAGGCTAAAACCCTGTCTAAGTCGGATTCTACTAAAACTTGGCTTTGCAGCATTCTCTTTAGTAGTAAAATCAATCGTTTCACCACAGCTTGGACAAATAGCTTGGTGATGTTGAATCAGCACTCCATCGTTGTCAACTTCGGCATCAAAATTAGCTAATTCTTCAGAAAGCGGTTTAAAAATATGGGTGCAATTCTCACATTGGATTAAGCCTTTGTTTTGTATTTCTGATATAGTTTCAGGCAATAAACTCCATTTGCGTGGCTCATCAGGAAGCCCATGTTTTTTCCAATTATCGGTAATATCAATAATCACCGCAGTTGGTTTGAAAGTGTAAGTTCTTAGAACCCGCCCCAGCATTTGCACTCATCTAATATCAAAAGTCCAATCTTCATTGGCAACTCTAATACCTCTCGTCTGCTCAACGTTTGAACGCTAGCAACTTGGATTCTCCGTTCGGGATTAGCCAGAACACCTGCCTTGATAATCCCAACTGGTTCACCGATAATTTCTGAGAGTTTTTCGGCAGCTTGAGATATCAACTCAATCCGATGGGCAATGACTAAAACTTGCTTTCCTTGGTCAAAGAATTTATGAGAAATATGTGCAAAGCACACCGTTTTCCCGGCGGCTGTCGGGAGTTGTCCAAGCACTCGCCTATTACCTTGATCCCAAGAATTCCAAATATCTTTTATCCACTGATGTTGATAATCTCTAAGTTCGTAGATAACAGGCATTTAATCTACCTCAACAATGATTTTTCTCCCGTGGGAATAATGATTTTTCTCCCGTGGGAATATTGCTCATTATCCCATAAGCTCATAAACCATGTGGTCTTGAAGTTCCCGTCGTGCTGAATCTGGGTTTTTGCCGCGTAAGGCGTGGGCTTCGATTACCTGAACACCCACAGAAACCATAAATGCCAAATAAAATAAGGGGTTGAACAGTGCAAACGGCACATTTAGCCAATTCCAAGTCGGCTCAAACCACGGGCATACAGGGGGCCCAGTAAAGATTAATTGCCAAGTTGAATCAGCACTAATCATGGAACCGCCGATAAATAAAATCCCGCCAACTAACGCACGACCTGCACCACCGTTAGCAACAAACTGATTGACGATCGCAGCGGCAGCCCTAATGGGTAAGCCAACAATCATCACAACAGCTTTGGCACAAAAATCGATGATTTCACCAAGCGATCGCTTCTTACCCTTGGGTTTACCATCAGTGTTACCAGTGCTATTACTTTCTGCACTTGATGAACCTAACGCCATTATTTTCTCCTACTTTGTTTGATATTTTGAACACTTTTACAAATTCCAAAAGCTTTGTACTTCCACTTCCAAATTCCTTCTTCAATCCGCCCAATACACCTACCCGTTGCGTCAAAAACATCAACAATCTCATCATCTTGATAAAAGGTTGTGTCTGGTCTGGGATTGCGTTTACTGTTGTCAAAGTAATTAGTAATTCTCAACTTGCGACTTGTGGGCATCACTCCTGCCTCATATAAGGCATCACTAGTTTTTGCCCGTTCTTCTATGCGGGAACGTTCTAATTCTTCTGTGGCTTTTAGCCGTTGAAGCTCTGCATAAGCCCCCAACTTGGGTACTAAAGGGATAATTACAGGCAATATGCAGATGCCAACACCAACCAAAGCTAAATACAGTTGTTTCTTATACATGAGACTACTGTGCTATAGCGCGTTCTTAGTACAAATTTTTCCCATGTTTCACACATATCTTTAATAAGGCGTTTCATGTTTCACGTTTCATGTTTCACGCGGGGGAATGCTGTTTCACGACCCTGAAACACTGATGAAACCGTTGAAACAGTTTCATGAAACAGTTGTGTGAAACAGTTTTATGAAACACTATCGCCCATCACTATTACTTTGATGCCCGTCTCAAAAATGTCAATCCTGCACCAACAAGTAATGCCAAGGGAATGAATATCCCGCTACCAATTAATCCAGTAGCGACAACGCTACTAACGATATATGCACTACCACCTAAAGCGCCAACAACTGAAGTAGCAAACAATCCCGTACTGAGAATATCCATGTCCTGATTTTTCCTTTGATGAGTTAATAGCTCTTGAAGTAATCGAATTTCGGCAACAGTGGCAACAGTTTCATTTTGGATCTGTAGCAATGCCGCCACTGTTTTATAAGCTTCTAAAATCGGATCTGTGTCCCCATCGACGAAACTCTCTCCCGTAACGAATTGAGTCGTACTTTGAGTTGTTCCTTTTTTCGGATCGACTCCCCCAGTCTTGTTGAGGCTTCTTCTGCCAAATTAATCAAACTCTGATCTATCTCGGTAATCTGGTTATCAACTTCCAACATGGATTGTTCAGCAAAGGCATCCAACACCGTCCCCTTGGCTCCAATCAAGGATTCCATGAACAATAAAGCTCCTGTAACACCAGTTGATGCACCCAAAATCTTAGATTGCTCATTTTGAACGGCTATAGCACCAGAAATAGTCTCTTTATCAGCCGCAGTCAACTTGTATGAGGCTTGTTGAATTGCCTGTGGGAGTAGTCCATTTTTTAACGTACCATACCGTACAAGAATTTGCAAACATAACGTAAACTGCCGTACTATCAGAAGATTATTTCTCTGTTGTGTATGCCGAAATCAGGATTTAAAACAATCACAGTACCGGACTGGATTGTTGATGAAATTAAGAGACAGCCTGACTATAAAGGGAATCAAGCTGCCACTTTGGGGGCACTCGTTAGGGATGGTGTTGCGGCTCGTGGCGGAGAATTGGAAAACCCAGCAATATTCCTTGCACGAGTACTGAATCACTTACCTAATTGGGAGCGGCGCGAATCCTGGGAGTTGGCGCTGACTATTTTAAGTTGGTTGCAAGAAACAGAGCGCCCTTCTAGTTAGCTTTGATGATATTACAGAGGTTTTCAGCTGTATGATTTTGCTGTTACGCGAACGCGCAACCCCGGAGCAACTTGAACTTTTGCTGCAACAGCACAAGTTCTACATCAAAACCGCAGTCGATATCGAGCGTCGGGTACTGGTTGGTGGTGGTGGTCTACACGCTGATTGTGAAGAAAAATTGCTAGATGACGGTAGTAGACAACAAGATATTTGGGCTGCCAGTTTTATGCCAATAACTGGAAAAATCATTTATGAGTCGATGGTTAATCTTCGTCCCCGGCAAAATAGGTCAATGGAGATATTGGACTCTAATATTAGAGAAAGGGTTGCTCAAATCATTATCGAATTCCTAGGAAATTTATGATCGAATTGACACCGAGACAACAAATTTTTATGCAAGATGATGTGACTACACGTTTACGTCGTCTAGCTACACACTTGTCACAAATTCAATCTTTGTGGACTCAAGGCTCATCAGAGGATTTAATACTGGTTTTGGTTGATGAATACTTTGGGGTTGAATCGTCTTTTACGACGACGACGGAGAACTAACTTACTACTTGGAGCTAGAGGTAAAGATGATTGAACTATCTTCTGAATTTTCATACTGCATCCTCCAACTCCACAAAAAAACCTGCACCTGTATTCGTAATCTTTACTCTTCTTTGATTGACCAATGTTTGAATCACCCCCAGACTAAAATTTATAGTGCATAATCGAGCGCTGCCACCGCAACGGCGGAGGTACTGAAGGCATAACTGGGAATGGTCTTTTGGGACTGGGTTAGCTTTTTTAGGCATGATGTCTTTCCTGTTGTGGTTTGTAGGGGGCAAAGCGATGGCTGAAAAAAAAATAGCCAAGCAGTATTAATGCTTGACTAAAGTATTTTTGAATTTAAAAGGTGAATTTCAGTTATTAGAAATTATCCAGTTCGTCAAATTGATTTGTTGCAGAGTGCTTGTACATTTTGGCTTTATTCATTTGATGATTAGAAGCTTTAATTACTGGGATTGCAGCTTCCTTAACTGAATTCTTTGCTTGTTGAAATAGAAATTGTGTCGTCCCTTGTGCATCTTCTTCTGCTGGGTCAATTTGTCCCCATAAGGAGCAACTTAACTCTAAAGATTCGTAGTCGCCTAAATTGAACTTACGCGTGTAAGTTACAGCAATAGTCTTGATTTCCATAATTTACCCAAACAATATTTCAAAATAAAGTGTAGCTTTTTAGCATCTCTTACAAAGTGACGCTTATAAGATTACAAATGTCGCCAGAAACTCTTGCTGATAGCCTTGAGGCTGACAGTTTTCGGTTCAGATTTTGGCGATTCTTTGGTATGAACAGCTACAGGCTCATTCACCAGCAAAGAATTGAGTAGTTCTTGTTGATAGTCAACCTCTACAACTGTTCGGTACACCCTGTAAGGATCTATCTGCATTCCCAATGGTGTTGGTACAATTTTCAAATACTCGTTAAGGGCAAGTATGTAGCTATCACCAAAGTTCCTGTTTGCAACAGCCGGACGTATAGCGTTTAGTAATTGTATCGCTCGTCTGATATCTGAAATACTGCGCTCACCATCCATCTGTGGCTGACTTTCGCTGTAGCCTTTGCCTTTCTTTTCTGCTACCAGATCATAAAATTTAGCAACGGCTCTTTGATAACTACTACATGAATGAACTTTGGTTTGCGCCTGATAACCAACTCGCCCCCACTGGACTGTTAAGTTACTGCCTTCAACTTTTGCGCTCCAGAACTTATTGCTGTTCTGGATAGCATCAACAAAAACTAAATAGATTTCCATGTTTTGAACCCAATCAATTCGCAAACTTCTGGGCATTGCCCCATCTGAGATAGATATACTGAACGCGATCGCTACGAACCTAAAAGAGCGATGGCGTACCCGCCATGAATCGGTGGCGATCGTCCCCATAGAATCAGGAGACAATCGCTTTCCATCAGTTCATGTTGCGAAACTTAGCAGCACGCAAAGATTGAGTTTTCGCCGTCTGCACAACTGGACTACTAGCCCGTCGTGCGGTGAATGCCCAGGACTGCATACGCTCAACTGCCGCCGCATCCTGAATGGCAAGCGGGGTAATGGTTTGACGATATAAAAGTAGAAGGCGAAATATTGTTATTGGCAGCCAAGGTGGGGCGAGGATGTTAAAGCCAGATTAAACTAAGAGTATGAGAATTGGTATTTTCGAGCAGATGACAGTTAATAATGGATTGATTCTTACGCTTTTTATTTTGATTATAACCCTGCTAGCTCTTGGCTATGGTTTTGGTGTGAAAGCTCGACGTTTACCCTTTACGGCAGAAATTGGGTTTAACCAGCAGCAATGGCAATTTCTGCAATGGTGGGTCAAATTAGCCTTGGTTGCTGGAGTTTTGTTACCGATGTGCTTGTTAGCTCTGGCTTGGAAACAACCATCTTCATGGGTATTTTGGGGAAGTTACCTGTTGATAGTCGCCGTACAACTCATATTTGAACGTGTTTTTAGTCGCTCCCTAGTGCCAAGTATTGTTGTACCTATTGGCTTTTTCTACACAGCTTTTCGGTTGTGGCAACTGCTAGATGGATTCACACAATTAACATTTTCCTATTTGACATTATTAGGTTTTGGAGTTGTTGTCTTGTTTTGGGTTTCTAACTTAATAATGTTGATGGTGATGGCCATTCCAACAATCTTTAAAGGTTCGGAGTCAATTTCACAATCTTGATTTTAATGAAACATTTTTACTGCCTAACTGAAAGCTGTGTTTCGTCGTAGTTATTTTTCGCACCCAATCCCATCTCCATCTCTGTCGAAACCATGAGGATCAGGTGGCAGTACCCTAAACCTTCTTTGGGTGATATCTCGGCAATTTAAGTCTGGTGAATTCTTTGGAATGCAAAAATCTGGGTAAGCAGGGTCGCAGTTATTCTGTTGCTGCGGTTGAATCGCCTGTGAAGTTGCCCGTTGAGCAGCTTTGTGGCGGAAGTCCCAAGGCATCACAGGATTAGACTGGCTCCAAAAAGCTAAACGCTGTTGTTTAGCGGTGTTTTCACCCTGCAACAAACTATCTTTAGACTCTGGACAGCTTTTGAGATACTGACGATAGACCACAGCCTGTCCCTCTTGCACTCATCTCCGGTGCATCAATGCAAGCAAGGCGAACAGTCACAGTTTTGTTACCAGTTCTCACCCGTATGGTGTCACCGTCGCCAACGCTTACAACTGTAGCGGTAAGATTGTTGGCAAATACAGGTAACGCCATTTGAGCTAAAAGCAAAGCGCCAACGCCAATCAAGCGAACTTTAAAAACCATTTGTACTAAAAATCACTCTTAACTTCTTTTAGGATTCCCAATTCAAGCCAAGCGATCGCTAGTTAATCCACAAATTAGTTTTATGTTTTAAAGTAGAAAATAGTTTGTGATCGAAAGTGATTGTTAGTACCAATGAAAGTTTTAGGCTTATTCCTGCCAGTCCTGTTGCTGCTAGGCACGCCTGCAATGGCAGTTGAGTTCAAAGGGCAAAATATTGATGGTCAAAAGCTGCCTGCTAAAGCTTATTACTATGCAACTGGTGGTCTCTACAAAGTTCAGGTCAGCTTTCACAATAAGCGAGCCACAATTTACTTTGACGACGGCAACCAAACAATCATACAGTTAAACCAGCAGGTAATTACTGACTCAAACAATATTGAAGGTTTTGGAAAACTAGGACAATATCCTATAAATAGCACGTTCAGTGTTGGCTTGGTGTATGACAATAATTGGCTCGGCAGTAGTGATAGTCAATTGCAACAGTCAAATCCACTAGAAGGGTTGTGGAAAATTAGTTTGGAGTGAATAGTAATGTTTCCTAATTTTCTCCCATCACAAGTTAATCAACCCAAAGACCCAAAAGCGATCGCTTTTGTCCAAAGTATTCAGAGAATTGCCCTTACAACCTCCCTAAGCCAATACCCAATCCTGACAACCTACATTCACAAAGGTAGTAGAGGCACACCAATTCTGCTGCTACACGGCTTCGATAGTTCCATCCTAGAGTTCCGCCTTCTGTTGCCATTACTTGCTAGTCAAAATGAAACATGGGCAGTAGATTTGTTAGGTTTTGGCTTTACACAAAGGCAAAAAGAAATAAATTACAGTCCAACTACAATCAAAATTCACCTTTACGATTTTTGGAAAACTTTAATCAACAGACCGATAACATTAGTAGGTGCATCAATGGGAGGTGCAACTGCAATTGATTTTACTCTCACTTACCCTCAAGTTGTAAAATCACTAATATTGATTAATAGTTTAGGTTACACTAATTCTCCCCCCTTTAGCAAATACTTGTTTCCTCCTTTTGACTTCTTGGCTGTGGAATATCTACGTCAACGCCACATCTTGGCATTAAATGTATGTAGTATCTTCCCTAATTTAGATACCAAAATACTTTTGGCTATTCAATGCGCCATGTTACACCAAGAAATGCCTGGTTGGAATGATGCCATGATTTCTTATGTAAAATCTGGTGGTTATACTGAATTAGCAAATAGAATTGCCCAAGTTGACAAGCCAACACTCATTTTATGGGGAGAAACTGATGATATGCTGCCATCTGAAGATGCAGAAAAATTTCAGCAATCTATTGCTAACTCTCAACTAATATTGCTCAAAAATTGCGGTCATACCCCTCAAATTGAACAGCCAAAAATCACATCTCAACATATTTTGCACTTTCTGAATATTGGGAATTTTTAATTTGGTTTAAGAGGATATTTTCAAAGTTTCACTAGGTAGAATTTAGCTGTTCTGCACTTAAGCTAGTGTAGAAGAGATAAATTGATACAAAAATCAAATCTTTCTTTAGCTATAAAAAGTTGTATGAAATCGTATTTATATTCTAAAAAGGAAAACAGATGACTGATAAAAAGGTCGTGCTAGTTACAGGAGCATCATCTGGATTTGGGCAATTAACTGCTAAAAAGCTTGCTGCTGTAGGTTATTGGCTTAAAAGCAATATTGCCAGATAACTTGTTTCGATTTGGTGCCCGCAAGCGGTTGAACCTGCCATAAATCACAGCCAAGCCCAAAAATGCAACAGCAAAGCTCTAGTAAATCCGTTAACAGATTTCTTGCATTTCAGTTCTGGGGGATAATTAGCTAGTTGGTCATACCGATATGTTCAAAGGTTCTGGCAATTTGGCATAACTTGTCTGTATTTTGCAGTTAAAATGAGATATCAACAGAACAGTCACAAATCGCCTAAGTTGACCCAATGCTGTAGAAGAACAAGAGCAGCCAACTCACAACGCTCGGTCATCGCTTCACTACAACTGGCTAGTAATGTACTAGAAAATACATAGTAAACGTGCGATGGCGTACCCGCCCGCTCTCTTGCGATCGCAATAAAGCGTAAGCAAAAAGCTTCTTAATCGTGTAATCTACTTGGCATTGAGCCGAAACCCTTGTGATTTTCTGTAAGATGGTCTGAAAAACCTTATCCTGTCTGCCTTTGAGAATTCGTCAGAGTCAAACAAGCCTCTATTTACAACGAAAAATCAAGTTTTTTAAACTCATATTGCAGGAAATTACAAACATCTCGGCTTGATACCTACTAAACTTTTGCTACAATTCCCTGATTTGGCAACTCGAAGGAAGCCGCCGTAATGACAGGTGCATTTGGATTGGACACCGTAATTTCAGTAGGTTGAGACTGAGGCAGCAGTCGGTAGTCAGTACGCCAACGTTCGCGGTTCAGATCGCAGCGAACATAACCGCGCAGTCTC
>NZ_JAIVFR010000960.1 GCF_020829685.1 Nostoc sp. CHAB 5715
ATCTTGAACAATTGCTAAAGCACTACTCAGAGCATCGTTGCACCCATAGACATCGGCAAAATTAGATTTGCATTCCATTACTAGGTTATCTAATGCCGCATCCAAAAAAATATCTTGATCGAAGATGCAGACAAGGGCAAAGTACGGGGTAAGGTGAGGAGTCCTAGCCAGGGCAAGATAAAACGCCCGAATTGCAGCAGACTCAAGAGCAGCAAGAGACTTTTGACTTGCCCAAGTTAAAAACTTTTGCAAATATGGATCTTGAGCCGCTAGCGCATCAATTTCTTGCTTCATCAACTGCACCAAAAAATCTGCATTCCGTAGCATAGCAACCGTTAACAAAAAAATTTCACGCCATCTGGGTTCAGTAATATGAGTTACCAGACGTTCTAACGGTTGTTTTAATGCTTGTAAATTATAACTGGCAACGATTTTTCGAGCAGTCAAGTATTCTTGAAACGTCAAATAAGAGAAAGAGAAAATCCCCCGCACTCGT
The DNA here is from genome assembly GCF_020829685.1 of Nostoc sp. CHAB 5715. Lineage (GTDB taxonomy): Bacteria > Cyanobacteriota > Cyanobacteriia > Cyanobacteriales > Nostocaceae > Nostoc. The sequence continues at coordinate 497 of NZ_JAIVFR010000960.1, forward strand.
TCTGCTAGTAATCCATGTTGCAACTCTATCGCCTGAAGTACCCCTTCACTATCTAATTCCAATTCCTCTGGTTCTGTGGAAGCATTCGGCAAATCACCGATATAATTGCTAATGTATTGCTCAACAATGCGTTGTTCAAAAAAGTAATTACCCTGCTCAAATGTCGCGCTAGCAACCTGACTCAGCAACTTAAGTTTTTGTGGTAATGAAAAACCTTGATATACTTCATCCCGCTCAATTGCTTTAGTTTCGTCCCATTTGCCCAGGAGCAAGTCTAAACACTGCTTATAAAACGCAGCTTTTTGGGTTGGAAATTTGTTCTGGTGATGAAAAACCCAGCAGGCGAGATGCAAAAACAAGGGAGTGACAGCAAGTCTTTGAAATTGTAAATTTTCGGGTAAATCTAGTTTTTCAATAAACTCAAATGCCTGTTCTTGTTTATCCTGGATGTTCGTTTTTGTGAGTGCTGTAAACCACTTCTGAGCAAAAGCAACAATTTGCTCTTGACTAAAAGGGGCAATTTCAACATCTGTAAAGCGTCTGAGATTGAAAGCTTTAGCCGCCGTGCGGCAGGTGACGACAAACATATTCTTTTGATACTTTTCAGAGAGTCTGCGAATCTCATTGACGACACCAATGCTCTGTTGATGGAGTACTTCATCTAATCCATCCAGCAACAGCAACACTCTGCCCTCTAACAATAAAGTTTCCAGCACAGATGGATTTGAAATTCCACAGGTGAGGAATTCTTTGCAAATATAGTTGAGTAAATGGAACTCTCCTGCTTCTCTAGATTCGTCGGCAAAATCTCTTAAGGTGACAAAAATGGGAACCCGATTTGCTGCAAATCTACCTCGGTTGCATTGAATCGCCAGATGTTGTAAAAAGGTGGTTTTACCTGCTCCCGGTTTACCCAACACCCGCAGCTTTGAGTAAGTTTCAACTGCCGTGATCCCCGTGATTTGTGTCTGGGATACTCCACCTAAACCAAAGCGATCAAATTCTTTTGATGTAAAGTTTTGCAAATCAGCAAACTCTAACCACTGAAGGCTTGCAATCTCCTCCAAAATGTTGACATTGATATAAATGTCGTCTATTTTAACGGGGCGAGTAACATCTAATAACTGCAAAGTGCCACACTGGTCTTGAATTTTGTCGAAGCGTTGCGATCGCACTTGTTGTACTAGAGCATCAATATCTAAAAATTCCGCAGCACCAAGTTCTTTTGATTCAGAAAATTCTTCTGGAGGATTAGCCGCAATCTCTCGCCAATTCAACGACAACACATAACAAATTTCGATAAAGATATGACGTTCAACGGGACGCCCACTAAAAAACCGCCAAATTGGTTGGCGAGTCTTTAAGTTGACTTCAAAAGCCAAATTTTCTTGTGTCCACCCCTTATGAGCGAACGCTTTTTTAGCTTGTTGAATTCCGGCGAGTGATCCCTGGAGCGATCGCTTGACCATAGGAGCTTACACACATCAAATAAGAATTCTTCAATTTGACATTCTTGATACATTTAGTTTCGGAACTACTTAGAAAATAAGTGAGTCATTTTTAAATGCTAATGATTTATTTAAACCATCTTCAGCCAATATCCTGTGATTGCATTTTTTCAATAAAATCTGGGTAATGAAAGTATGTTTTATAACATATTAAATGTCGAGAAAGTTTTTGTATATCTAGTACCTTTAGTGGTATGGCAAGCCTAAAATTTATGTACAATTGAGTACTCATAATTATTGTACAACTTATGTACGCTTAAGTATACTTATGTAAAAAGTTAGCTTGTTCTAATTAATGTTTAAATAACTTAGCTCAAGCTTGTGATTTAGAGGTTTATCTGCCGACTGAGGCTTAGATTCTCAAGTCTTTTTCTTGTGTTGCTAACTGGCTTTTGAAACATAATTGGCTCTAAGAGGATGTTTGAAAAGTCATGCGAATGGTGGACTTCGGCGTGAGCGCTCAGTCGAACGCTGAATAAAGGTGAAACACCACACAAAATTGAAAATTTGGTGCAAAAAAATCAGTGTCGGGTTTGAATCCCTCACTGATAGCGACGCGAAAAGCGAGTCCACGAGCGTCTTGATTCTAACGAATGTATCCTCAATTAAGAACTTTATTGTTTATAGGACTTACGCACTGAAGCCTGAAACCTAGATCCCCCCTAGCCCCCCTTAAAAAGGGGGGAACTTCTAAAGCCCCTTTTTAAGGCAGAGCTGGTTCATTCCCCCAAAAGCTTTAAAAATCAAGGGTTCTAGCAATTAAAAATTGGTTATTTTGTTACCAGCGT
>NZ_JAIVFR010000961.1 GCF_020829685.1 Nostoc sp. CHAB 5715
CAGATTGTTATTTTTATAGATGAAATTGATAGTGTTCTCAGTTTAAAATTTCCGGTTGATGATTTTTTTGCTTTAATTCGAGCATTCTTTAATCAAAGAGTTGATAATCCTGAATATCAACGCATTAATTTTGTGCTTTTGGGAGTCGCTACTCCTTCTGAGTTGATTCAAGATAAAAAGCGCACTCCTTTTAATATTGGCAAAGGAATTGAATTAACCGGATTTGAATTTGCAGAAGCTTTACCTTTAATCAATGGATTATCTGGACAAACTAGCAACCCGGAAGCCGTACTAAAAGCGATTTTAGACTGGACTGGAGGACAGCCATTTTTGACTCAGAAAGTCTGTGAATTTGTCCGTAAATCTGCAACTGTAATTCCCCCAGGTGAAGAAGCTGCTTTTGTAGAGAATTTAGTCCGACATAGAGTGATTCAGAATTGGGAATCTCAAGATGAACCGGAACATTTTAGAACGATTCGGGATAGAATTTTAAAAAGAGATGAACAGAAAGCAGCATACTTATTAGATTTATATCAGCAAGTATGGCACTCAGGCGGAATAGATATTGATAGTAGTATTGAACAGAGTGATTTACAGTTAGCGGGAATCGTTGTTAACAAGGAGAATAAATTAAAGGTTTATAACCTAATTTATCAAACCATTTTTTACAACTTATGGATTGAGAAAAGTTTAGCCAGTTTGCGTCCTTATGCAGAAAATTATCGTCAGTGGATATTATCAAAAAAAGAAGATGAGTCTCGTTTATTGCGGGGTCAAGCTTTAGTAGAAGCGGAAAATTGGGCAAAAGGTAAAAGTTTAAGTTTTCAAGATGGAGAATTTTTAGCCGCTAGTCGCACACTACAGCGAAAAGAAGAACTAGCAGAAACAGAAATACAGGCAGAATTAGAAAGAGAAAGGAAAGAAAAGGAAGCAGCCGAAAGAGCTAGACAAATTGAAGGTAAAGCTAAACAGAAAGCAGAAAAGCAATTGCGTTTGGGAGTGGTAGTTTTATCTGTTACTTTAGGAATTACAGGTTTGTTAGGTATAGGTGCATTTATCCAGCTGCAAACTGCTCACAAAAATACAAATGAACTCAACCAATCTATTGATAAAATTAGAAAACTTTCAGCAGTGGCTTCTAAACTGCAACAAAAGGGAAAAACAAACGAAGCCAATCAGTCTTTGAATATTGCAGGTTTGATTTTGCAGAAGAAAATTAATAATTTTCAGCTAAAAGAAGCTTTATTAAATAGTTCGTTGGTTTTAGGGTATCAATATCTAGCTGATGCGGACAAGGATCAAAATCAAAAACAAGATTTAGAAAAGGCTGAAATAAATTTTACTAAAAGCCTGGAAGAATTATCAATAATAGAAAATAAAATTGATAAAACTCCTGATAATTTAGCTACTTTAGTTTATATCAACTACGTTAAAGGAAAATTAGAGGAACGCTCAAATCAATCTAAGGCTTTAGCAGATTATAAGAAAGCATTTGATTCTATCAGTAGTCTGAAATCTAAGTTTAAATCTAATGTTGAATTATTCAGTTTAGACCTAAATATTCTCTACAATGGCAATGCTGATATTGTAGCTTTGCTTTATCGTCAACTTAAAAAACTTGATAGCTCAAATCCAGTTTATGCTCAATCTTTAAAGGAACATTTATTAAATGAATTAGATTATTTAATGCAGCAGCAAAGATGGAGGGAAGCAGATTTAAAAAATTCGGAGTTTATTCTCCATTCGGCAGGAAAAGAAGAACAACCCTATTTAGATTTAGCTGATGTCAGAAACTTTAATTGTGATGATTTGAAAAAACTAGATGCACTTTGGGTCAAGAACTCCAAGGGTTATTTTGGTTATAGTGTCCAGAAAAAAATATATTTGGCTAGTGGCAATTCTCTCGATTTTGATTGGGAGAAGGAAGAATGGAAAAATTGGAACGAGAAAGGGTATAATGATTTTACAAAAAGTGTGGGATGGAGAGGACAGGATGGGGAGTGGAGAAGATATGAGGAATTACCCATGAACCTTGCAGGGGGTGGGTTTGAGATATCGATGAGGGGTGAACTCCCAACTCCCGATGGAGAAGGAATTGGGTCTGGGTGGACGGTCAGGTGGGGTCGGTCGGCGGTGGTGAGTTGGGTCGGAGCGGGGTTACTTCTTTCTTCATGCAGAGACTTGTAAATTGTAACAGATAAGGCTTTCAGAGAATTGTAAAGATTTATTCCTGGGATATTTTCCACGCAGTAATAAGGCTTTGGGAGATTCAATATCTGGCACTAGGCAATGCACAACCCAAAGAAAAAAAACAAGCAACACAAAGGGAATTGAGAAGAGCTAATTTAGAGTCGCTGATATTACCAGTAAGTAGCGAATTCCTCTAAAAAAGACATTTTTAGTGATAAATAGAGACACTGCTCCTATCTTCATCTCAAATCATTGACTGTGATCTCTAAAAATCATCCCTGCAACTTGCGGATTGTAACAATTAGCAAAAATAAATTTCTCAGCCACATCAATAATTTCTGGATTACTTGCTTCCCAACTATCCCAAGGCAATCGCATCTGTCCTGGTGATGCTTTTTTTCCTTTGCCTTTAATTACTTTAGGCAAAAATTGATTACCCCAAAAATAGCGTTTTTCTGTTTTCGCTTTTGGCTTGTACTTTTTACAAAAACCCCGATATTTAGCAGCACATTCATTCAAAGTTTTACCCAGTGCTAAAAAAGCCGGATGCCAAGTTGTTAAACCATCATCCCCAAGTCGGTCATAGACTCCATAATT
>NZ_JAIVFR010000962.1 GCF_020829685.1 Nostoc sp. CHAB 5715
TACCCCGAAAATGATAATGTCCAAGCCTGTTACCATAGTAGTAGTCGGGTAGTAAGTTGCTAATTCTTGAGTTTGTTCCGGCCAGCCCAAAGTCGAAAATGGCCAGAGTCCAGAAGAAAACCAAGTATCTAGCACATCTGGGTCTTGTTCTAACTTGACATTTTCGCCAAATTGTGATTTAGCTTTTTCCCAAGCTTCAGTTTCCGATTTTGCCACCACAAACGGCGTGTTATCAGTAATTTGACCATCCGTTTCACTGACAGCGTACCAAGCCGGAATTTGGTGTCCCCACCATAATTGGCGAGAGATACACCAATCAGTGAGTTTTACTAGCCAATCACGATAGACCTTTGTCCAGCGTTGGGGGACAAACTCTGGAGAAGTTTGCTGGTCGAGGAATTCGAGAGTGTTGTCAGCTAGGGGGCGAATTTTGACAAACCACTGAGTCGAGAGGAGGGGTTCAATGGGTACTTTACCGCGATCGCTGTAGGGAATGGTATGTTTATAATCTTCGATCTTCACCAAAAAGCCATCTGCTTCTAGGCGAGAAACCACATTTTTTCTAGCAATAAAGCGGTCTTGTCCTTGAAACTCTCCGGCATTGGCGTTGAGAGTGCCGTCTTTATTCATAATGTTGATTAACGGCAGATTGTGACGCTTACCCATGTCAAAATCATTTGGGTCATGGGCGGGAGTTACTTTTACGCAACCCGTGCCGAAAGTGGGGTCAACAAATTCATCGCCAATGATCGGAATTTCTCGTTGTAGAATTGGCAGAGTGAGAGTTTTGCCGATGAGATGTTTGTAGCGATCGTCATTGGGATTAACCGCTACAGCCGTATCACCCAGCATCGTTTCTGGTCGAGTTGTCGCCACCGAGACAAAACCGGAACCATCGGTGAGGGGATAGCAAAAGTGCCAGAGATTTCCATTCACCTCTTGATTTTCTACTTCTACATCAGACACAGCCGACTGAGAAGCGGGACACCAGTTAACTAAATATTCCCCACGATAAATTAAGCCTTCCTCGTAGAGGCGAGTAAACGCCTCGATAACAGCTTTAGATAAACCCTCATCCAGGGTAAACCTTTCCCGTGACCAGTCCACCGAGACACCCAAGCGTCGTAGCTGATTCAGAATCGTTCCCTCAGACTCGGCTTTCCATTGCCAAGCACGTTCTAGGAATTTTTCACGCCCCAATTCGTAGCGAGTCTTACCCTCTGTCTTGAGTTGCTTTTCCAGCATACTATGCACAGCGATGCTGGCGTGGTCAGTTCCGGGTAGCCACAGGGTATTGCGTCCCTGCATCCGGTGGTAGCGCACAAGGGTATCAATCAACGCACTTTCAAAAGCGTGACCCATGTGTAAGCTGCCGGTGACATTCGGCGGTGGAATGACGATGCAGTAGGGTTCGCCGCCTTTGTGGGGGTCAGCTTTGTAAACTTGGTTGTCTTCCCAGAATTTTTGCCACTTGGCTTCAGTGGAAAAGGGGTCGTAGAGACTGGGGAGATTGGGAATGGTTGCGGTCATGCGGGAAAACTAAGGAAGGACTCTAATAAATTTTGCCACAGGGTTGGAGAGGGATTGATGGAAACGAACCGCCAAGACGCCAAGGACGCCAAGAGAAGGGAGCCAAGTGAAGAGGTGGATAGATTAGTTTACGCTGTAATTGGGGCGGCGATTGAGGTGCATAGGGTGCTGGGGCCTGGGTTTTTGGAGGAGGTGTATAAGGAGGCGCTAATTATAGAATTTTTCAGGTGCGGGATACCTCATGTGGTTGAGAAGGGGGTAATAGTGAATTACAAAGGACATGAAGTAGGTAAGGGGAGATTAGATTTTCTGGTTGCCAATTGTCTAATTGTGGAATTAAAAGCTGTCCAAAATTTAGCCCCAATCCACGAAGCTCAAGTCCTTTCATACCTTAAAATGACTAATTACCCCTTAGCCCTTCTCATCAACTTTAACGTCCCCCTACTCAAAGACGGCATCAAACGCATCATCCTCTCTTAATCTTCTCTTGGCGCACTTGGCGTCTTGGCGGTTCGTTCCCCAAATCCATGAAACACCAAACAACCTCCCCTTGGACATTCATTCCCACCCTATATTTCACCTCCGGCATACCTTACATCATCATCAACACAGTTTCCGTAATCTTTTACAAAAAACTGGGAATAGATAACACTCAAATTGCCCTGTGGACAAGTTTTCTCTATCTACCTTGAGTCATCAAAATGTTTTGGGGCCCAATTGTTGATATTTACTCTACCAAACGTAAATGGATACTTTATACCCAATTTGCCATGTTCTGCTGCTTGGGTTTGATAGCCATCTCCTTACAACTACCAAATTTCTTTTTCATCTCCCTCGCAACATTAACAATAGGAGCATTTATTTCTGCAACTTATGACATTGCCACAGATGGCTTCTATCTCCTTGCCTTATCTCCAGAACAACAAGCCTTTTTTGTTGGCATTCGCTCACTGTTTTATAGAATGGCTGTTATCTTTGGTTCAGGGATATTAGTAGTTTTAGCAGGTCAGCTTGAAGTATCACTCAATAATATTCCTTTAAGTTGGACTTTAGCTATTGGCTTCTCAGCTTTAATTTTAGCAATCCTGTTTATAAGAAGAATTCAGAACTCAGGAGCGGAGCCGAGACGCTCCGCCTCCGGTCAGAAAACAGGTATGAATTCTGTACGAGTGGGTAATGAATATTGGTTAAAACCTCGCCCGAGGTTAAGCGAAACTAGTATTAAATATTCAACAATAATTAAAACTCTATCCCT
>NZ_JAIVFR010000963.1 GCF_020829685.1 Nostoc sp. CHAB 5715
TGGCATTTTCTCCAGACGTAGTTTTGTCCGCACAAAATTAATTGGGCAAGGAGTGCCGCGTAAATCAAGTTGAGCATCAGGAGTTAAAAGAGAAGAGGGCTTCATTCATTACTTAAATAAATTTCCCGCTCTTGAATAATGAATCTAATGCTTCATTAATTTCGTAGCTTTCAATGGGGTACAAATCTTTAATTCCGTTTAAAGAAATTTTACTTTTTGTTGAAATAATTCTCAACGAATCTTTATAACTCACAGGTGTTTTATACTCAATTTCATTAAGGATGGCAACGAATTCATCTAAATTAAAATGGAAATGATAAGGTTCAATTTCTACGACCAATTTGCCTTCCTGATAATGATGATTACTGGTAAGAAATATTTTTTCAACGGTCACCTGATTGTACAAAGATTTTTGAGACTTACATCCCGCTATTAATATTACAATGAATGCACAGAACAGATATTTCATTAGTCAGGGAAATTTAGATAAATCGGATAAGAAGTGCCATTTGCTTATTCGGAAAATATCAGTCAAGTCAAAATCCTGGAATCTTCTCTCCGGTCAGAGACCAGGTATCGCCTCCTTACGTCTGCAGACGTTGGAGAGCCAGAGCTATTTCCAGACGTAACTTTTTCGCTCTTTCGCCTTCCGGATACTGGAGACCGGTTTGTAACCTCCTTCAAAAAGCTGACCGGGTTTTACCATCAGTTTTTCAGGGAAGTCGTCAAGTGAGGTCACCCCGGCTTTCGTGAACGCTTTAATGACCAGCTCTGCCGTGGCCCGGCTGTCGGGGCCTGCCCGGTGGTGGATGAGGTCGATGTTATTGAACTGACACAAAGTTTTCAAGTCGTAACGGGGAAGGCCCAGCCACACTTTTTTAGAGAATATATAACTGCATGAGTAATGAAGTTCAGGAAACGGGAGACGATAGGTTTCGAGGGTTTTCCGTAACACACTCAAATCAAAAGCCGCATTGTGGGCAATCAGCAGCTGGTTTTCAAGCAGAGGTCTTAACTCTTCCCAAAGGGTATCGAACTCAGGCTGATCAGCCACATCCTCGGGAGTAATGCCGTGGATTAGTATGTTGAAATAGTCGAAGGCATTGTACTTCGGTCTGATCAGCCAGGACTTTGTCTCAGTAATCTGCCAGTCTTTCACAAACGTCAGCCCGATTTCGCAGGGACTGTTCCGCTGTGCGTTGGCTGTTTCAAAGTCTATTGTAATGAAGTTCATTTGGCAAAGATAGGGGATTATTGATTTATATGAGGCCTTCACATTTTCATTTGCAAATGGAACAGTAGAAATGGGCTTTTCATTTCAAACCCTCCATCTCCGCATATATCTCCACCTCCACAAAAACCTCCCCTTCAAACGCCATCAGGAAATCCAGAATGGCCTGGTATTTTTCTTCAGTGAGCTCAATGCTCATGTAGGGCTGGTCGTGGCGGTCGGACGGGCCGTGAATGACCGGGCTATTGAGGCTGTACCTGGCGTGGGTAAAGAAGTCCATGAGGTGTTGGAGGACCTCCAGTCTGGTCTCGTATTTCCCGGCGATTTCGGGAAATAACTCTGCAAATTTCTTCCTGACTTCAGTAAAGGATTTTTGCTGCCAGGCGTTTTGCTGTTGCTCAAAAGAGCTGCTGCCTTGTTTGTAACTTGCCATCAGGCCGGGGTCCGACTGCAGGATGACGAGGTCGGTCATCACATTCCGGATCCACAGGGTTAAGGCTAGCAGATGCCCGGCCATTTTCATGTGATCCTGTGTGTGCTCTTTCATCGGTGGCGTATGGTTGATTGAATTTTTATTACACCAGTCAAAATAAACACAAGTCCCTGTAATTATTTTTCAGCAGGTGATTATTTAAGTAATTTTCGCTATTTTACAGTAGTTCAAAGCTGCTCATGAATGGCTTTGAGAATTTCTTTCTCTAAGAACGTTGCCCGCCGGTCAGAGACCGGGTGCCGCCATCCCTACGTCCGAAGACGTTGGATAGCTGCAGCTTTCAATGCTCATCCCCACCATAAATCCACATCGGTACAGTATTGCCGGCACGGGTAAAGCCTGCTTTCTGGTAGAAATCGACTGTCTGACCGTCGGAGGTCAGCATCTGCATGTGAAAATGGCCGTATTTTTCCTGCATTTTCTGCATGATCAGCTGCCCGATGCCCTGTCCGTGGTAGTCGGGGTGAACCAGCAGATGAGGATAGTATACCACCAGGTGTCCGTCAGAAATGGCATTGCCGATGCCTGCCAGCCGGTCTCCATCCCAGGCTGAGAGTAGGGTGTGGGAGTTGGTCAGGGCGTTATACAGCTCGGTTGGTTTGTCTGCCGAGCTCCATTTGTTGGCCCGGTACAAGGCAATGATGTCTTCTTTGTCAATGTCCCTTCTTTCTGAGATCGTAATGTTACTCATTTGCTTACTTCGATTAGGGTTTCATAGTGTTCGACTGTCGGGAACGGTTCGTAATAAGCGTGCAACAGGTTTCGCCAGTGCTGATAAGGTTCCGATTGCCTGAAGCCTACGTGTGGTCTTCGAGCGTTTCCCAGTCTACCAGCAGGATGTATTTGCCGGGCTGTTCCAGGCACCGTCTTAATGAATGACGAATATAACCCTTCACGGAACTGATGTATTGTCCGGCGATTTCAAAATCTGCTTCAAATGCCTTTTCCTTTCCGGGCAATACCTGAAGAATGGCGAGTTCCAGTATCATGTTTCTGAATGGTTTGATCCAGGTACAATAGTAAGGATAATACAGGTGGATTTCAAGTGACGGATCATTAAT
>NZ_JAIVFR010000964.1 GCF_020829685.1 Nostoc sp. CHAB 5715
GGGAACAATGGCAAAATAAAGCGTAGTTCTGCGCTGAATCCGAAGTATAACCGATCAGACAACCCCCTGACCAATGGAAATTGCATCACCATAGATGGAGAAAAAAATAAAAATGCTCGCCCCCACCATATACGTATTCTCAACAGCAAGGTACATGATTGTGGAGGCGGAGGCATTTCAGCCATTCAATCAGACTATCTAACAATAGATAATAACGAGGTGTTCAATAATGCCTGGTACTCAGTTTACGCCTGTAGTGGCATTTCGGTGCTCAACAGTTGGAATTCTGACAACAACCAAAACTACAAGATATTTATTACCAGAAACAAGGTCTACAACAATCGAATGTTCGTTCCCCCGATTTCTACGGTTTCTAATGGCAAGATCCAAGACGGTAATGGCATTATTATTGATCGTGCAATGAATAAGCAAAAGGGATCAATATTGAGTGCGTATCGAGGACGTACTTTGATTGCCAGCAACATCTCATATAAAAATGGTGGTGGCGGCATTCACACATTCCAAAGTGAGAATATCGATATTGTCCACAACACTAGTTATCTGAATAACCAGAGTCCGGAAATTTCATACGGACAAATCTCGATTAATGCTTCAAATAATATCAACGTTCTCAATAACATCCTTTATTCTGAGCGTGGGAAACCGATAAATGTAAAATACGGTGGTAACAACGTCACGTTTGACTACAACCTCAACGCCAGTGGTAACAACGACAGGTTTGACCACAACCTCAAGGCCAATAGTTCCTTGATACGTGTTTCCGGATCTAATGATAGGATTGGAGATCCACTGTTTATGAATGCCTCCGGTGGGGATTTTAAGCTTCAGCCTAAGAGTCCGGCAATCAATAGTGGTATGAAGTTCAATAGTGTGACAACCGATTTTCTAGGCAGCCCTCGTGTCAAGGGTTCACGATCCGATAGAGGGGCATACGAAATGCGCTAGTAGTTAAGAGTATGGAATTGGGTTGTATGGCAAAATCCTGATTTATCCAGCGATTTTGTCTACAACCCATTTTTGTAACACACTGTTGGCTCATATCATGTCCGGCAAATTGCTTATGATATGTCAAAAGCGAGTGCAACGAAGTCGAACGAAGCAATTCCCTTGGACTCTGCGATTACTTCACTCCGCTATCGCTGCGTTCGTAATTGACTTGTATTTAGCCGGACATGATATCATTTATTAGAAACTAAGTACAGTTTTGCGTAAAATCGTGGCGAATTGAGGGTTGAAATTTAAACGCAGAGGGGAGTCGCTCATGGAGAAAACCCCCAAGACTCGCTGCCTCGCCGTTGTAGCGACTGCCGTCGCGCAAAGGTACGCAAAGAATTCGCTACGAATTAATGAAATGTTGTACTTAATATGCTAAATCCGTCTACTAAAAAGCTTAAAACCCTTGCTAGGCAATAATAGTTCCTAACCTTTGAAAATTTTATTTTTTTGCAAGTCCCTGAAACTCTTTTGCCAACTTTGTTGGTTTAAAATATTCATGATCGTGATATAAATAACTACTAGATTCATTTTTATCAATGATTCCATTCACGACTAAGCCTAGTACGTTGTAATTGGATCTTTCTAATATCTCTTGAGCAGCGTTAGCACTGTTAGAATCAATGACCCCAGGTCGAGCTACTAACAAAATCCCGTCAGTCATTTGGCTTAAAGTCAAAGCATCGGCTGCCAAAAGGAGGGGAGGAGCATCAATAATTACAAAATCATAGTTATGTTGAGATGAGAAATTTTCAATTAATGATGCCATCCGTTTCGAGTCAAGCAAAGCCAGTGGGTTGGGAGGTCTAACCCCAGCAGTTAAGACATCAAGATTATCCATTACCCTAGATACAGTAACGTCAAATTCAGCCTGACCTACAAGAACCTCACTTAAACCAACTGCATTGGTTAGCTGCCAAAGATGATGCTGAGAAGGAATTCGCATATCTGCATCAATTAATAAAACTTTACGCCCTAGTTGAGCGATCGCTGCTGCCAAATTAGCTGAAACTGTAGACTTGCCTTCTTTAGGAACTGCGCTAGTTACCACGATAGTTTTTAGCACTTTATCTGAACTCAGGAATTTCAGATTGGCCTGAATCATTCGGTACATTTCGCTAGTTAAAGAGTAAGGCGTATCTCTGACAGCAATTTTTGGTTCTACATTTGAATCACGACGAACCTTTTTAACAGACAAAGGAATAATTCCCAGCAACGTATATCTAAATACATCTCTGACTTCCTTAAGTGTTTTCAAAGATCTATCTCTCATGCTTAGGAAGAGAACAGTTGTAGTAGCCAAAAATAAACCGAACATCACTCCTAGCAGTATAACAATAATTTTTTTGCCTACTACTGGATCTTTGGGCACTAAAGCCTGAGCAATAATCCGCGAACTGGGTGTATTTGTATTCTCAACTAACTGTAATTCTTGAACCTTTTTCAAAAGAGTTTGATATGTCGATTCTGCAACTTCAACTTTTCGTTCTAACTCCCGCTGATTTTGTGCTAACTGGGGTATGATTTTCACTCGCTGCTCGTAGGTAGAACGGGAATTAGATAGAGAGGAGAGTCTTTGAGCTAAACCAAAGCGCTGTACTTCCGACTGCAGAAAATTTTGGATCAGGTTTTGTCTGAGTTCTCCATTCTGCAATAGGCTCTGCGGAATTTGTGTTTGATTACCAACAGTCTGACCAATTTGCTGTTGCAGGAGGGATTTTAAGCTAGCTTTCTTTGCTTCTAAGTTAATAATTACGGGGTTGTCAT
>NZ_JAIVFR010000965.1 GCF_020829685.1 Nostoc sp. CHAB 5715
GTAGCACCTGCGATGGGTGGTGGTTTAGAGTCAACTGACTTGATTACTGATGGTAGTGGTAATTTGATTAGTAACTATATTTATGGCGGTAGTAGCAGTCCTTTCATGCGATTAGATGCGTCGGGTAATGCTGTATACTACCTGACTGATGCGATGGGTAGTGTGATTGGGTTGGCTGATGGTCAAGGTGCGAGTGCTGGTAAGTTCATTTATGATGCGTTTGGGAATATTCTTTCGCAAACAGGTGGTGATAATGCTGGTGGTGGTGACTTTAGGTTCCAGGGTCAGTGGTTGGAGTCGGAGAGTGGGTTGTATTATTTTAGGGCGAGGGATTATGACCCTGCAACGGGTTTGTTCTTGAGCCGTGACCCTGTGGATATTATTGACATGGAGCCAGAAAGCTTCAACCCGTATCAGTTTGTGTATAACAATCCGTTTGTTTATAGCGACCCAAGTGGTGAAATTACAATAACTGAAGTTCAAGCAAGTCTATCTCTGCAAAATGCTTTACAAGCTGTCAGGCAATATTCTGTAAATGAGGCACGTCAACGCCTTCAAGGAAAAGTCTATGAAGCTATAGGTAATGCAGCGTTAAATACTTTACAGAGTTATGTTCCTATCCCATCCGGTTTAAAAACAGTAATTGATAGTGCCCAGAACGCAGGAAATTACTTTGAGAAATGGTTTCAAGACACCTTTTGCGAATTTCTGCCGGATACAAGCCAGGTATTCTTCCAGCCAGGGGTAACAGAAAAAGGACAAGCTTATTACAGTGGATTCACATGCTCTGTGTATGGTTTACCGAATAATGAACGTGATTACCAAATACAAGAAGCTGGCATAGGAGGCGCAATGCGAAATGCGTCTAGACCAGATTTTATTGTTACACCTCCAGGCAGCTATCCACGATATGCACCTAATGGGAATGTTAGAAGTCCTAGTGGTCCAAACAGAAGCTGGCTTATTGGTGATTTTAAGCTATCTACAAAAACACTTTATAATGACTATGTTAAAGGACGTAATCCCCAAAAATTAAGGCAATGGAATGCAATAGCAAACTATGCATCCCAGAATGCATTTGGCTTTGCTGGCTTTATAACTTTATTCGGAGAGAATAGCGATGGCTTTTATGAGAAAAAACTAATTGAAAAGGCAGTAACTCAATCTAGTCAATATGCACGTATTGGATTGATTATTGCTACTATATTCCCTGATGCTAAGTCTCCTTTCAGATAATCTAAAGAATTTTAGTATTGTGATAGGAAATTTTTAGATAGACTACTACATCAATCCATGCCTAATACTGAACCTAAAAATAGAAAACTGTATGAAGCAGTTACCAATGGTGATATATCAACAGTACAAAAACTGATAGCCAGTGGTATCAATGTATATCAATTAGCTTACGGAGAGTGGGATGAAAGTTGGAAGGATTTCATCACCCCTTTAGAAAAAGCCGTGCAATTAGGTAATAAAGAAATCCTCCAAGTATTGCTTAAAGTTGGAGCTAACTTTCCATGCTGGCAACAAGAATACTTTTATCGGGCACTTAAAATCGCTTCTTATTTTGGCAATTTAGAAATGGTGCAACTCCTATTGCAGGCTGGAGGTGAAAATCAAAAGCAAATGGCAACTCAAGCACTGGTTTACGCCATTGAGCAAGAACACACTGATATAGCCAAAGTGTTGATAAAACTTGGCGCTGATATTAATTGGGAGAGTGATTTCGGAAAACCTTTGGAAGTCGCAACAAGAAAAGGAAATATCAATTTAGTAAAGCTGTTGATAGAAGCTGAAGTAGATGGTAAAGCAATTTGTGGTCTTGCATACACTGATAGCCTTGCTATAGCGGCAGAATATGGACATCAAGAAGTATTCGACTACTTATTTCCCCTAATTTCTGACCAAAAAGAGCGAGAATATGCCCAAAAAGAACTTGCACAAGGAATAATTCGCAAACAAAGAAGAGAGAATAAGCTTCTAAATGAGTTTTTTAAAGCGGTGGGAGAGGGAAGTCGTGAGGAAGAGGAAGATGTTGAGGCTGTTCGCAGGTTAATAGAAGCGGGGATGGATATCAATGCTTTTTGCGATACAGGTAAAACTGTAATTCATTTAGCTGCTTGCTGGGGTTCTATTACAATGATTGAATTACTAGCTGAGTTAGGTGCAGATTTGGATATCCTGGATGAAAGCAGAGATTCCACCCCATTAATGATGACAGTAACCAGACGAGACGTTAGGGCAATCCAAGTATTGATTAGAAGTGGAGCTAATGTCAATGCAAGAAATAGATACGGTCATACGGCTTTGTTTCTTGCAGAAAAAGATCCAGATACTCTTCCATTGATTATACAGATTTTACTAAAAGCAGGTGCTACATATTAATGCGATCGCACTTTCAATTACACTGCTGGTTATCAGTTAGATACTGTCACTGAGGGAGGTGAAACAGAAAACTACGATTATGACCAAAACGGTCGGTTGACGTTAATTCAGCGTGATGGTAAGACGTTTGATTTGAAGCATGATGCTTATGACCATTTAACTGAAGTCGAAAATGAAACCACTGGTGAGACGACGCAGTATATCTACGATGGGGCTGGTAACAGGGTTAAGGCGGTTGGAGGTATTCAGGAACGTAGATTCTTGGTAGCACCTGCGATGGGTGGTGGTTTAGAGTCAACTGACTTGATTACTGATGGTAGTGGTAATTTGATTAGTAACTATATTTATGGCGGTAGTAGCAGTCCTTTCATGCGATTAGATGCGTCGGGTA
>NZ_JAIVFR010000966.1 GCF_020829685.1 Nostoc sp. CHAB 5715
TCTGGATGATCGTTATCGGGATACACCTTTTTGCTTATTACAGTTTTGTTTCCGGTATTATTTTCCGGTATCCGGGCATCATGTGGTTTAATCTCCCGTATGCTTTTCTGCATGGGCCCCTGCTTTATCTTTATACAGAGGCCCTGACGAATCCGGAAAACTTCAGGACTAAAAGATGGCTGCTGCATTTTGTGCTTCCGGTCCTGATGCTGTTTTCAGACCTGCCCGTTATGCTGCTTTCCGAAAACGAAAGAATCATACTCTACAAAAACGATTGGGCTGGTTTTGAAACACTGACGTTTGTCCAGGATGTTCTATTAAGTACTTCAGGAATTGTCTACATCGTCATCACCAACATTTTGCTTTTCAAACACAAGAGGCGTATCCTCGGTCAATTTTCAAACCAGGAAAAGATCAATCTCAATTGGCTGAGGTTCCTGTTTTATGGGATGGGAGCCCTCTGGACCGTCATTATTTTTACAGGAAACGATGAGTGGATATTTTCAATGGCCTCTGTTTTCATCGTGTTCATAGGCTATTTCGGTATAAAACAAGCCGGAATATTTACCAACAGATTTCCTGAAATCACCGAAGAGGATCCCATCCGGGAATTGGTTATTGAAAGTGCCGTTTATGACTCAGGCATAGTCAAAAAGAAATATGCAAAATCGGGCCTCAACGAAGATGCGGCCAAAGACCTGCACCTGCAATTGCAGCACGTGATGTATACCGGGAAACTATTTACAGAACCCGAACTGACCCTGACCGACCTGGCCGGCCGCCTGTCTGTTCATCCCAACTATTTATCACAGGTCATCAATGAAACAGAGGGTGTCAATTTTTATGATTATGTCAATGCTTTAAGGGTAGAAGAATTTAAGAGATTGGTTTCAATTCCCGGAAATCAGAAATATACCCTCCTGGCTCTGGCTTATGATTGCGGATTCAATTCAAAGTCTGCCTTCAACCGTTTCTTTAAAAAATCAACCAGCCTTTCGCCGTCAGAATACCTGAAGAGTATTGCCTGATTATCCCGTATTTGAGGAAATACAGAAGTGCCGTTTCACAAGAAAAGGCACTTTTTTTATTTGATAATCAGTGATTTATAATCGACCAGGTTTCATCTTACAAGCTGGGGCGATTGGTGTGCCGGATTGCCGGAAGTTTGCGGCTCAAATCAAAAATTAAATTTTATGAAAAAAGCCAGACGCCTTGGTAAGATGCTGATCCTTCTCGTCTTACTCAATCACTCCCGGTCGTATGCCCAGCTGAGGCCGGAAGCACTCCGCTTCTCTGTCGCCAACGAAACGACAAGTTTACCCTCCTTCAGGTTACTGAAACTTCCTGTTCACCCTGCCTTCAATGTGGGGGCCGATTTCAGGGTAAAAAGCGGTAAACACTGGCAAAAGTCCCTGGGTGCCGATGTTTATTATTATTACCATCGCCTGGCTGAACACGCGATCATGCTGGATGCCTCCTACCGCCTCGGTTACAGGTTTAATTTTGGCTTGCAGGTCAATCTGCTGACGGCATTGGGCTACAAACACACGATTCTTCCGGGAGACAAGTACGAACTAAAAGATGGCGAATACAAAAAAGCCCGGCACTTCGGAAAACCCATGGCCAACGTCAAAGTGGGTCTCGGGCTTGAGTATCCGCTGTCAGAAAAATACAGTGTCACCACCGATTATAAAGTGATGCTGGCCGCTCCGTCCGGCAACATCTACATTCCTTTTGCCCTTAATAACTTCTTTGGGGCGGGCCTGAAAATCAAATTAGAAAATAATTAAGCGAAAACAAAAATGAAAAAAGCAATTCAATTACTCCTACTGGCCCCTGCATTGCTGCTGGGGTCCTGCGAAAAAGAACCGGAAGCCTCACCTGCTCAAAGCAATTGTGATCTGGGAATTAAGAATCACCCGAATGCTGCCAAATACCAGAAAATCATTGACAAATTTATGCGAGCCGGGGCGGCAGGCGTGAGCATTACCATAAAATCGCCGGAAGGGGTATGGACTGCTGCCTCCGGCAAAGCCGACTTGCCCGGCAATGTGAACCTGAGCCCTTGTCATACGCTCAGGATCGGGAGCATCTCGAAGACTTTCACCTCAGCTGTGATACTGAAACTACAGGAAGAAGGAAAGTTGAACATCAATGATTTAGCCTGTAAATACCTGCCTGAAGAATACACAAGGAACATCAGGAACCTCGAGAAAGCAACGATCAGAGACCTGCTGCAGCATACATCGGGAGTCCATGAATACCTGGGAATCGGCGGTCTGCTGGACATCCTGAACCTGTCTGTAAGAAGACAGTCTGCTGAAGAAAACCTCCGGTCCATTTTCGGCAAAAAAGCACGTTTTGAAGTGGGTAAAGCGGCTCAATATACCAATTCAAACTACCTTATACTGGCCCTTGTTATTAAAAATGTGACCAAGAAGACAGCCTATGAAGCTGTCACCGACATGATCATCAACTAGTACCCAACCGGCTTCAAATACCGATTTGTAAGGTGTTTTGTAGGGGAGATATTGCCAGATATCTTCGGCGGTGTGACATAGTACTGGTGCGATCGCTCGTGCTAAATTATCTATTGCTATCTTCAGCACCGTTTGACAACTGCGACGGCGGAAAGCATCGGTTGCACTAATGTACAGCCTATCTTTGGCAACATCTAAATAAAAGTTGGATAAATCCACTACGCAGAAATTCTGCACTGTTTGGAAAAAGCGGAAAAATTGGAAACTCTCAAAGGCAACGGTTACTTCCTCAAAC
>NZ_JAIVFR010000967.1 GCF_020829685.1 Nostoc sp. CHAB 5715
CTCTCTTATAGTCCAAGTCCACGCTTAGTGGACTAAAAGCCTTTCTTAGTCCACTAAGCGTGGACTTTTGCTATTAGCCTCAGAATTCATTCTGAGGCGGGCTAGATGAGAATGAAATAGCCCTACCGCTCTCGTCCATTAACTACTTCTGGGTCGTCGCAATTTCTGAGAACCAATTGGGCCAAGAATTTGGTTAAGGCTACGCAATTGGTCTGCTGTACCCATACCAATTAGCTGATCTCCCGGCATTAAAACCGTATCGCCAGTAGGGCCACCGATTAAAGTCCCATCAACGCGGCGAATTGCCAGAACTAATGCCCCAGATTGCGATCGCAATCTCGCTTTTTGCAAAGTCTGACCCACAAAGGGACAAAAAGCCGGGTCGAGTAAAAATTCTTCCATATACAACTGACGGTCTGCACCTGCCAAAATTCCGTCTACAAAGTCCAATACTTGGGGCCTGAGTGCCGCAGCAGCCATGCGCTTCCCACCAGTAATATAGGGGGATATTACTTGATCTGCACCACCGCGTCGTAACTTCTGCAAAGCCTCTTCTGTACTTGCCCGTGCAATCACCCGAATTCCCGAATTTAGTGTTTTGGCTGATAAAACAATATATAAATTTTCGGCATCGGAAGGAAGGGCTGCAACGATACACATCGCCCGTTCAATGCCGACTTTCAAAAGGGTGTCATCTAATGTAGCATCACCTTGGTATGCTGTATAACCTTCAGTCTGCGCCCTTTGTACAGATTCCATGTCTGAATCAATTACCACAAAAAGTACACCTTCTGCCCGAAATTCCTTGGCAATTTGACGACCAGTCCGGCTAAATCCACAAATGATGTAGTGTTCTGTTAAGGATTCCATTAACCGCCTCTGTTGCTGTAGCCGAATTCCTTCTTGAAAGTAGCCTTGAATGATCGCTTCTGTAAATCTATTGACAATGTAACCGATATTCACTACACCTAACAAAATCAGGGCAATTGTAAACAATCGTCCTCTGTTACCCAGTGGGTGCGTCTCTCCATATCCCACAGTCGCAAGAGTGATGACTGTCATGTAAGCTGCATCTTCCCATGACCAGCCCTCTACTAACGAGTACCACAAAGTGCCAATGAAGAAAACACCGCCAAGAGCGATCGCCCCAGCCATTAACTCCTTTTGGATACGTTGATATTTTTGCTCAAGTGTTGAGAATGACGTAAAAATAGTACTTTTAACCTACTTTTTCTAGTTTTCTGCTAACTTTTTAGCATTTGTCCTTTATGGATGGTGCGTTACGCTCTGCTAACACACCCTACGTTAATTTATATTTGTTTACATACATTGAAATTTTCTTGCCGACTTACTTACTTTCCTTTTTTCTTGTCTAGTGCTTCCTGGATAGCGCGTCTACAGAATTCTGGAGGGTCTTCTTGTGCTTTCACCTCTTCCTTCATTTCTTTGGTAACCCGGAAACTCAGATTATCGGTTAACTCTCTACTTGGTTGAGATGATTCAAAATTTTGAGGGTTACCCTTGGGGTTAGGCATTGTTGAGAGATATAAATAAGGCTTGATTTGATGTATACAAGGAAATAGACTTTAAATTGGTAGGTATCATCCCTGGAAAAGTTGTTACCTACCAATACCACTTTTACAAGAGGTAACTCTATTTTATGTTCACGCGTTCCGAGTTAGAAATCAAAACCATCCCAGAATTACGTGACTTATGCCGTCGATACGGTATTAAGCCTACAGAGAGTGCAGCATATAAAGTCAGCTACATGACTTCTCTGATAGCATTTCCTCAGCTTGCACTCCAGCAGGTGAGAGAAGGAAGGGGATTAAAATCTCCTGGACTTAGTGTCATTCAATTTTTTGAAGGGGTGATAGATGAAATGAATTCACCCACAGATGAGCAAGCAGCACTCATCAAAATAACCTTGGAAGGTAGGAGAATGGCTTACCCCGATAGGTTTGACCAAGAGAACTTGCTGAATTTGCACAAAGCTAAGATGCACCTTGAGATAACTGTTGGCTTGCTGAGTCAATAGCGATCAACAAGATCCCCGACTTCTTTAAGAAATCGGGGATATACGCGATTAAAGCAATGCAGAAGGTAAACATAGCAGCTTTGGGATAACCCAATGTATTAATCTCACAACTATAAAAATATGTTTATCTTTAAAAATATATTTATCTTTTTCTAAAAATAAATATGAGTGAAAATTCGCTTTTAAATGTTGGAATAAAGGCCGAGTAAGAACACAGTAATTATTTGTTGAAAGAGATTATTATTTCTTCATGTTTAAGTACTATTCTTAAATAAATCAAAAATGTAATATCTGTAACATGAGGTTGAGATAATTCTCCTCTACCTATTGTTTTTAATGGAGATTAAGGAATGCAATTTATCAAACAGTTAGGGAAGCAGCTAGGTTTTGTGGTCTTAATCGGTTCGGCGATGTTTTCGGCATCTTCAGCTAACGCACAACTTTCCGTGCAAGTCAGTACCAATACTGATGTGATTTTCGATCCTGCTGATATCCGAGCTAAATTCTCTTCTAATCCCACCCAAGTTGATCTGATTTTACTTGGTGGCGTTCATTTTGCTCCAAATAGTACGGAGTTAGATATTGGCAATACTGCTGAAACTCCGACTTATAATCCCTTTAAAAATCCTTACTACTATGGGGCAATAAATGTAGTCCCAAATTAGAGAAAGTATCTTCAATATTTTCCGGGACTTCATTTAGCAGCAATCGAGAAATAATACTGGCTTTAGAAGAA
>NZ_JAIVFR010000968.1 GCF_020829685.1 Nostoc sp. CHAB 5715
GGCTCATTAACGGAGTTCAAAGACTCATTCACGAGTATCAAAGACTCATTAACGGAGTTCAAAGACTCATTCACGAGTATCAAAGACTCATTAACGGAGTTCAAAGACTCATTCACGAGTATCAAAGGCTCATTAACGGAGTTCAAAGACTCATTCACGAGTATCAAAGGCTCATTAACGGAGTTCAAAGACTCATTCACGAGTATCAAAGACTCATTAACGGAGTTCAAAGACTCATTCACGAGTATCAAAGACTCATTAACGGAGTTCAAAGACTCATTCACGAGTATCAAAGACTCATCCCCTATTCCCAATCCCCAATCCCTACTCCCCACTCCCCACTCCCCACTCCCCACTCCCCACTCTTATGTTAAGGACGCCAGAACGCCCCCAGCAACCAGTTTGGCTTGTAATTGTCCGGCTTTTACGCTGGCATAAACCAGAAGGACGGTTAATTTTAATGATTCCTGCCCTTTGGGCTGTGTTTTTGGCAGCTTCTGGGAAACCGCCTTTACCTCTGGTTGGTGTGATTATATTAGGTACTCTGGCCACCAGTGCCGCCGGATGTGTTGTCAATGATTTGTGGGATCGAGATATTGATCCAGAAGTAGAGAGAACACGCGATCGCCCCCTCGCTTCTCGCGCCTTGTCTGTGAAAGTTGGGATTGTAGTTGCGATCGTCTCTCTAGCATGTGCAGCTATCCTGGCATTTTATCTTAACCCCCTGAGTTTCTGGTTATGCGTGGCAGCAGTGCCCGTAATTTTGCTTTATCCAGGTGCAAAGCGGGTGTTTCCTGTACCGCAACTGGTGCTTTCCATCGCTTGGGGTTTCGCCGTGTTGATTAGCTGGAGTGCAGTCACACAAACCATCTCCCAACCAACTTGGTTACTTTGGGGCGCGACTGTACTATGGACATTGGGATTTGATACAGTTTATGCTATGAGCGACAAGGAAGACGATCGCCGCATTGGTATTAATTCTAGCGCTCTATTTTTTGGGAATTATGCCCCTGTAGCTATTGGAATTTTCTTTGCTGGCACAATCTTGTTATTGGCTTGGTTAGGTGTACTCATACATCTGCACTTAGCCTTTTGGATTAGCCTTGCAGTTGCTACTATCGGATGGGTTTGGCAGTCTGTGCGATTAACACAGCGAGACTTACCTAATCCTGTTTATGGTCAGATGTTCCGGCAAAACGTCTGGATTGGTTTTATTTTACTTGCTGGGATGATTGCTGGCTCTTTTTAAATTGAAGCTTACTCCTAAGTTGAAGCGAATGCGCGTCTATGGGTGAAACAAAAATTAGTCATTGGTCATTGGTCATTAGTCATTTGTCATTAGTCATTAGTCATTGGTCATTAGCCTTTTGCATAAATATTTTTTGCCTCAAGCAAAGGTGTAAATAAAAGCGTGAAAAGAACGACTTTTGTAAGAAGTATATTAATTATTAGTTATTGGTCAATAACAAATGACAAATGACAAATGACAAATGACAAATGACAAATGACAAATGACAAATGACAAATGACAGAGAGCGATATTTAAAATGCGAATTATTTTTACCATTGCCCATTTTTTCAAACCTAGCGGTCAGGGTCGTCATGCTTCCCAACGCAAAGACCCAAAACCACGCTTGCAGGCGTTAACCAACAGCCTTACCGCCTTACACCAATTATTTGGTAAATCTCAAAGTATCATTAACATTGCTCAACGAATAGCTTTTCCCGCTAACCAGCCGCAGTCGCACGAATTAGATATTGTTATTTGTACAACCCAAGATAATCATCTTTTGAATCAGCTTCCTTTACCATCCCATTTATATAAGCATCATTCTACTAATGTAGAACCTCTGCTTTTGGGATTTGAGTGCCAAGCTGTTCTGCAAAGTTGTCTCGGTCAATATGATTATTACTGCTTCTTGGAAGATGACCTAATTATCCATGACCCTTGGTTTTTTATAAAATTAAATTGGTTTACCCAACAAGCGGGTGATTTAAATTTGCTCCAGCCAAATCGTTATGAAATCTCCCCTTACGGTTTGGTTAATAAAGCCTACATTGATGGGGATTTGGCTTTGCGAGTAACTGCTCCCTTTCAAAATGTGCAGGAGCAACCGGAACTCAAAGGTACAATTATGAATGCACCAATTATCTTTTGTCGTGCCTTTAATCCCCATGCAGGCTGCTACTTTTTGAATGCAAATCAGATGACTCATTGGGCTAATCAAACTTATTTCCTTGACCGGGATATCAGCTTTGTTGGGCCTCTAGAAAGTGCTGCAACCTTAGGAATTATGAAGACATTTCGGATTTACAAAACCTCACCGGAGCAAGCAAGTTTTTTGGAGATTCAGCACTCTGGAACTGGATTTCTAGGGCTAATTGGAGGACAGGTGAGTTTAGCACAGAGGTAAATCGAATTTAAGAGTTTGGTTTTTCTGAGGAAAATTAATGCGATCGCTATTTATCAAAACACATTAGCGATCGCAAAAAGACCATTTATAAGGGTAATCTTACAGCAGTTTTCATGTATTTGAATCACATCTGTCGTAAGGGCACAGCATTGCTCATTGGTGTCAACTTAAGCTAAAAATCGCTTATCTGTTGGCTTCGACGCCCGCCCAGAAATGAATTTCAGCGGCTCATAGCTAAAGTCTACTGAAGTAGACTAAAGATTTTTGGCTATATTTAGTCATCTTAAGATGACTTTCGCTATTAGCAAGGAACTGAAGTTCCTTGCGGGACATGGCTTTTACGTTAAGTTGACACGT